>NZ_JBFOCK010000074.1:0-8030 GCF_040907765.1 Aeromonas sp. s9 | reverse complement strand
CATCCGTCATTCCGCACCTGATTTTCCCTTTTTCGCGGCTTGACAGCGATCGGCTGTTTTGATCTATTACTGCTTTTTGCAGGTCGCTCATCATGCCCGCTCCCCGCATCGCCATCCGTAACCTTGATCACCTCGGCTTGGTCGCTGGCCTGTGCCAAGAGCTCGATATCGCCCGCATGATCGATGCGGTGCTGCCCAAAAACCAATCCTTCAAAGTCTCTCATGGTCAGGCGTTGGTGGCCATGATCATCAACGGCTTAGGCTTCCATAGCAGCACCTTGCACCTGTTCCCGCGGTTCTTCGCCAACAAGCCGGTCGAGCGATTGATCGGCCCCGGGCTCTGCGCCGATGATCTTAATGATGATGTGCTCGGGCGCTGTCTGGATGCGCTGTTTGCGGCCGATGTGTCGACGCTTTATCAGGTGATGGCCGAGCAAGTGGTCGCCAAGCTGGGGCTCAAGCCCACGGCGGTGCATCTTGATATCACCAGCTTTCACGTCGATGGCGCCTATGACTGCGCCGATGGCGAACAGACCGGCCGGCTGCAACTGGTGCGGGGATACAGCCGTGACCATCGGCCAGAGCTCAATCAGGTGATCCTGGAGCTGATCTGTGAGAATCAGGCCGGCTTGCCGGTGTACCTGCAAGCGCTCAGTGGCAACAGCAACGATAACAGCGCCTTTCGCGAGACGGTTAAGCGCCACCTGCGCAGCCTCAAGTCCGCGCAGGAGAGCCGCTATCTGGTCGGTGATGCAGCGCTGTACTGCGCCGAGACCCTACACCTGTTGCATCATCAGCGCCAGCTGTTCATCACCCGCGTGCCGCGCACCCTGACGGAAGCACGGAATGCTGTGGCAGCCATTAGTGAGGCGCCGCTGACCGCGCTGGGCGATGGCTACCAGGGGCGCTGGCTGGATGCCGACTACGCGGATGTGCCGCAGCGCTGGCTGCTGGTGCGCAGCGAAAAGGCCAACCATGCCGAGCAGAAAACGCTGGCCAAGCACCTGCTGGGCGACAGCACCCGCGAGCTCAAGGCGTTCACCAAACTGTGCGCGCGGCGCTTTGCCTGTCAGGCCGATGCCGAAGCGGAGCTGGCGCGCTTTGCCAACGGGCTGAAACTACTGGAGATTGTGCAAGGCCACGTGCTGACGGAGCCCGTTTACGCCAGCGCCGGCAGACCCAAAAGCGGCCAGCAACCCGACAGCTATCAGTACCGCATCGAGGGTCAGGCCGCGACCTGCCTGGAACGGGTGGAGGAGGCCAACGCCCAGACGGGCGTGTTCATCCTGGCCACCAACGACCTGAGCGGCACCCTGACCATGGCCGAACTGCTGGCCACCTACAAGGCACAGCAAACGGTTGAGCGCGGCTTTCGTTTCCTCAAAAGCCCCGAGTTTCTGACCTCATCGCTCTATCTGAAAAAGCCGGAGCGCATTGAAGCCCTGTTGATGGTGATGACCTGCAGCCTGATGATTTACGCCGCGCTGGAGCACCGTATCCGCAAAGGGCTGGTTGCCCAAGGCCGCAGCGTGCCGGACATGAAGAAGAAACCGACGCAGAAGCCAACCGCCCGCTGGATCTTCCTGTGCTTTGGCGGGATCCACGAGTACAGCCTGGGGGGCGAACCAGCCCAAGTGACCGACATCAACACCGTTCAGGAGACCATCATCGACGTTCTCGGCCCTCGATACCGGCAGATTTATTCATGAAGCGGGTGCGGAATGTCGGTAACATCATTAACACCACGGAAACATGGTCGCAATGGACGCCGAAGAGCACCAAATGAAAATGACGGAAATAAAAATGCCCCGCATGGCGGGGCATTTTTGATAGTAAAAATCGCGATCAGGCGGAGGTATCGAGGGGCTCGAAGCCCTTGACGAGATCGTCGATGGCCTTCATCTGCTTGAGGAAGCCTTCCAGCTTCTCCAGCGGCAGGGCGCTCGGGCCGTCGCAGCGGGCAATTTTCGGATCCGGGTGGGATTCGATAAAGAGACCGGCCAGGCCCACCGCCATGCCGGCACGAGCCAGCTCGGTCACCTGCTCGCGGCGACCGCCGGAGGCCGCCCCCAGGGGATCACGGCACTGCAGGGAGTGGGTGACGTCAAAGATGACCGGATAGCCGCCGGTGCTCTTCTTCATGACGCCCAGACCCAGCATGTCCACCACCAGGTTGTCATAGCCGAAGTTGGCACCGCGCTCGCAGAGGATCAGGCGATCGTTGCCACACTCCTCGAACTTGTCGGTGATGTTCTTCATCTGGCTTGGGCTCAGGAATTGCGGCTTCTTGATATTGATGACGTTGCCGGTGCGGGCCATGGCCTCCACCAGATCGGTCTGGCGCGCCAGGAAGGCGGGCAGCTGGATGACGTCGACCACCTCGGCGACCGGTTTGGCCTGATGGGGCTCATGCAGATCGGAGATCACCGGCATGCCGAAGGTCGCTTTCAGCTCCTGGAAGATCTTCATCCCCTCTTCCAGACCCGGACCGCGATAGGAGTGGATGGAGGAGCGGTTGGCCTTGTCCCAGCTCGCCTTGAACACGAACGGGATGCCGAGCTTGCTGGTCACTTCCACGTACTTCTCGCACACCGCCATCGCCATGTCGCGGGATTCCAGCACGTTCATGCCGCCGAACAGCACGAAAGGTTTGTCGTTGGCGACGTCGATCTGGTTGACCTTGATATTCTTCTGTTCCATCTCAGGGATCCTTAATGGAGGGGTTTGGGACTGAGGTCCAGGGTGGCCAGCTGGGTTTTCAGCACATCGGCCACGGGATCATCAGGGCATTGTTCAATAAAGTATTCGAAATCGTCGGCGGCAAAGCGCGGGCAATCGAGTTGCTCATAGATGAAGCCCCGATCCCGCGTCTCCAGCGGATCGCCGGGCTTCATGCGCAGCAGCAGCTCGCTGCAGCGCAACGCCTCCGTCATGCGCTCCTCGCGCAGCAGGGCGCCCTTGCTGACATTGAGCAAGCGCTCGATGATCTCCCACTGCCCCGATGGCTGCAGATGATCATCGCTCAGACTCGCCAGGTTGCCGAGGGCACCGCGCAGCAGCAGTTCGATGCGGTGCCGGCTCAGTTCATCACCGTTGAAGGGGTCCACATAGACCTCCCCGTCCAGACCGGCAAAACTCAGGAGGAAATGGCCGGGGAAGCAGATCCCCTCCACATCCAGCCCTATCTTGCGACCCAGCTGGATGAGGAGGATGCCGAGACTGACCGGGATCCCCTTGCGCCTTGCCAGCACCTGGTCCAGATCGCAGTTGGCGGACGAGAAGTAATCCTGCCAGTCGCCACGAAAGCCCAGGGTCTGGTAGAAACCCTGCAACAGCTGACGGCGCACCTCGTCGCAGTCTCCCTCGGCAATCGTTTCGTCCAGCCAGGCATCGAGGAGGGCAAGCTCGGCCTCTCCCGTGCCGCCATGGCCCCGGATCTCGTCGCTCACCGACAGCGCCAGCTCGGCCAGATCGTGAGCTTCGAAGTCGGTCCACTCATCCACACGTATCATCGTCATCCTTCCTAGCCGAACAGGCTGGCCTGCTTTTGCACCGCAAGCTTGGCGATAAAGAAGATCCACCCCAGTGCGCCCAGGAAGGCAAACCAGCGGATGCCGTTGCTGCGGGCCAGACGCAGCGCCATCATGGCCAGAAACGCCACCACCAGGATGGACGTCAGCTTCTCGGCCAGCCAGGGAATGGCGTTGTTGAGGGGGTTGAGACCCAGCACCATGCAGAGCAGCACACCGGAGAGCACCACCAGGCCGTTGAGCCAGCCGCTGATCTTGAGGGTGCGGGCGCCCCCTGCCAGCGCGGAGCCGGTCTGCAACCAGTAAAAGCGCAGGATAAACATCAGCACGGCCCCGGCAATCAGGGTGAGGTGCAGATGCTTGAGAACAACATACATAAGATTTCCTTGAACAGGGGCAGACCGGGCCCGCCCGTCATATCACTGAGCCAGGCGCCCCAGGGTCACCCGCTCGTTATCGCCGTAATCGCGCACGGTTTCCACCTGGACGTAGCCTTGTTGCAGCAGGAGTTGACGCACCGCCTCCCCCTGATCCCAGCCGTGTTCCAGCAACAGCCAGCCACCTGGCACCAGATGGGCGGGCGCCTGGGTGACGATGAGGCGGATATCCGCCAGCCCCTGCTCCTCCGCCACCAGGGCGGAGCGCGGCTCGAAGCGCACGTCCCCCTCGTGAAGATGGGGGTCCGTCCCGTCGATGTAAGGCGGGTTGGAGACGATCATCGCAAAGCGCGGTGCATCCGAGAGCGGCGCAAACCAGCTGCCGTCGCGCACCTCGATGGGCAACCCCAGGGCGGCGCTGTTGGTGCGGGCCAGCGCGGCCGCGGCCGGCATCCTGTCCACCGCCCATACATCGGCATCCGGTCGCTCAGACTTGAGCGCAAGGGCGATGGCACCGGTGCCTGTGCCCAGATCCAGCAGGGCGCAGGGGCCGCCCGGCAGGCGGGCCAGCGCCTGTTCCACCAGCACCTCGGTATCGGGGCGCGGGATCAGGGTGGCCGGGCTCACTTTCAGCGGCAGCGACCAGAACTCCCGCTCACCGATGAGGTGGGCAATGGGCTCACCATTGAGGCGACGGGCAAGCCAGCCCGCCAGGGTCGCCTGCTGGGCGGCATCGAGCTCGTGCTCCGGCCAGGTCATCAGATAGCTGCGCCGACAATCCAGCAGATGACAGAGCAGGGCATCGGCGTCGGCACGGGGGGATTCCCCGGAGGCCAGGGTCGCCATGATATGGGCGCGGGCCTGCTGGATCTGCATCAGTTGCTCTCGGCCAGGGAGGCGAGCTGATCCGCCTGATACTCCTGCACCAGGGGGGTGATCACGCAGTCCAGATCCCCTTCCAGGATGTCGCCCAGACGATAGAGGGTGAGGTTGATCCGGTGCTCGGAGAGACGCCCCTGGGGATAGTTGTAGGTGCGGATGCGCTCGGAGCGATCCCCGGAGCCCACCAGGTTGCGGCGGGTACTCTGCTCGGCGGCGCGGTGGCGTTCGTCCTCGGCCGCCTGCAGGCGAGCGGAGAGCACCGACATCGCCTTGGCGCGGTTCTTGTGCTGGGAGCGCTCGTCCTGGCACTCCACCACCAGCCCGGTGGGCAGGTGGGTGATGCGGATGGCGGAGTCGGTCTTGTTGACGTGCTGGCCGCCGGCACCGGAGGCGCGGAAGGTGTCGATCTTCAGCTCGGAGGGGTTGATCTCCACCTGCTCGGCTTCCGGCACTTCCGGCAGCACGGCCACGGTACAGGCGGAGGTGTGCACCCGGCCCTGAGATTCGGTCTCGGGGACTCGCTGCACCCGGTGGCCGCCGGACTCGAACTTGAGGCGGCCGTAGACGTGCTCACCGTCCACCTTGGCGATCACCTCCTTGTAGCCGCCGTGTTCGCCGTCATTGCAGCTGACGATGGAGACACGCCACCCCTGACGCTCGGCGTAGCGGGAGTACATGCGGAACAGATCCCCCGCGAAAATGGCCGCTTCGTCGCCACCGGCACCGGCACGGATCTCCAGATAGCAGTTGTTGTCATCCTTGGGGTCGCGCGGCAACAGCATCACCTGAAGCGCCTGCTCCTGCTCCTCGAAGGTCGCCTTGGCGAGCGGCAGTTCCTCCTGCGCCATCTCCCGCAGCTCGGCATCCTCTTCCTCCAGCATCAGCCGGGTGGTCTCGAGGTTCTCTTCGGCCTGGCGGAAACGCTGGAAGGCGTGAACGATATCTTCCAGCTGGGCGTATTCCCGGGTCAGGGCGCGGTATCTGTCCTGATCCGAGGCGACCCCGGGCTCCCCGAGCAGGGCCTGTACTTCTTCATGGCGCTCGATGAGGCCTTCCAGCTTTCTGATCAATGAGGGGTTCATGACTCTTGGATTCTCGATGGAGGACGGGACGGCAAAGGGCCGTCCCAACACTATGATTCTTGTGACAATCCCAGCACCTGACGCAGTTGGGCCAGCTTGTGGCTGTCCCCCTGGGCGGCGGCCTGGCGCAGGGCCTGGGTCGGTGCGTGGATCAGCTTGTTGGTGAGGCGATGGGCCATGGCCTTGAGCGCCTGCTCGGCATTTTCACCCTGTTGCAGGGCCAGCAGGGCCCGCTGCAACTCTTCGTCGGCGACCTGCTGTGACTGATGGCGATAATCGCGAATGAGATCCACCGAGTGCTGGCTGCGATACCAACCCATGAACTCGTCGCGCTCTTCCTGCACGATGAGTTCCGCCTCGGCGGCCGCCCGCTTGCGGGTCTCCAGGTTCTGCTCGATGATGCCCTGCAGATCGTCCACCGTGTAGAGATAGGCATCGGAGAGCTCGTCCACCTCGGCTTCGATGTCGCGGGGCACGGCGATATCCACCAGGAACATGGGCTTGAAGCGACGCGCCTTGAGCGCCCGCTCCACCATGCCCTTGCCGATGATGGGCAGGGGGCTTGCCGTGGAGCTGATGACGATGTCCGCCTCGTGCAGGTAGTCCGGGATCTCCTCCAGGGTCATAACCTGGGCACCGAACTCCTCTGCCAGCAACTGGGCCCGTTGCAGGGTCCGGTTCGCCACCATCATCCGGGTCACGCTCTGCTCGCGCAGGTGGCGGGCCACCAGTTCGATGGTTTCGCCGGCGCCCACCAGCAGCACCTTGGTCTGGGAGAGATCGGAGAAGATACGGCGGGCCAGGCTCACGGCGGCGAAGGCCACCGACACTGCGCTGGCGCCGATCTCGGTGTCAGTGCGCACCCGTTTGGCCACCGAGAAGGATTTCTGGAACAGGCGCTCCAGGGATCCTTTCACCGCATCCGCCTGCTGGGCGTGGGCGTAGGATTGCTTGATCTGCCCCAGGATCTGCGGCTCCCCCAGCACCAGGGAGTCGAGGCCGCAGGCCACCCGCATCAGGTGGCGCACCGCTTCCTCGTCCTGGTGCCGGTAGATGGCGGAGAGCACCTCGCTCGCCTCCAGCCCGTGGAACCGCTGCAACCAGTTCAGCACCTGCTCCCCCTGCCCCTGCTCCAGACTGCAATAGAGCTCGGTGCGGTTGCAGGTGGAGACAATCACCGCCTCGCTGACGCCAGGCTGCTCCACCAGCTCACGCAGGGCGCGATCGATGCGGTCCGGGCCAAAGGCGACCCGCTCCCGCAAGGCGACACTGGCGGTGTTGTGGTTGATTCCGAGGGCAAGCAGACTCATGGGTGGGTGATGATCGTTTCATGCACAGGGTGTAGAGGCCGACAATTGTACGAGAAAGGGTAAGTCTTTAAAAGCAATACGGCCGCCCCTTATACTGTCGCAAACCTCATCTGCGGAGCTCCACCTTGTTGTTGCGTATCTTCTCCCTCGCCTGCCTGCTGGTGCTGGCGGGCTGTACCACCACCCAACCCCAGCGGGATCAGGTCAACTGGCAGCAGGAGCGCGCCCGCCTCGAACGCCTCACACACTGGCAGTTGTCGGGCAAGATGGCCATCATCACCGCCCGCCAGAAGGGCAGCGCCCGCCTCAACTGGCAGCAGAACGGCGATGACTATCGCCTCAACCTCACCAGCCTCATCGGCACCCATATTCTGGAACTCTCCCGCACCGGCGGCGAGGTGACTCTGCTCGACAACGACGGAAAACAGCACCAGAGCCAGGATGCCGAGCTCCTGGTCTATCAGCTCACCGGCTGGCACATTCCGGTGGCCGGGCTGCCTGAGTGGATCAAGGGATTGCCGGGGCAGGCCGAATTCGAGCTCAACCCCGATGCCAGCCTCGCCAGCGTGCGCGACGGCCAGTGGCAGATCGTCTACGGGGACTATCGGGATCAGGACGGCTATCGCCTGCCCCACCTGCTCACCATGACCGGGCAGGAGAGCCGTCTCAAGCTGCAGATCAACGAGTGGACCCTGACACCATGATGCACGACCAGACGCCGATCCGCTGGCCCGCCCCGGCCAAGCTCAACCTCTTCCTGCACGTCAACGGCCGCCGCCCCGATGGCTACCACGAACTGCAGACCCTCTTCATCTTTCTCAACCGCGGGGATCGGCTCGAATTCGAGCC
>NZ_JBFOCK010000073.1:0-3576 GCF_040907765.1 Aeromonas sp. s9 | reverse complement strand
CCGACATTCCGCACCCGCTTCATGAATAAATCTGCCGGTATCGAGGGCCGAGAACGTCGATGATGGTCTCCTGAACGGTGTTGATGTCGGTCACTTGGGCTGGTTCGCCCCCCAGGCTGTACTCGTGGATCCCGCCAAAGCACAGGAAGATCCAGCGGGCGGTTGGCTTCTGCGTCGGTTTCTTCTTCATGTCCGGCACGCTGCGGCCTTGGGCAACCAGCCCTTTGCGGATACGGTGCTCCAGCGCGGCGTAAATCATCAGGCTGCAGGTCATCACCATCAACAGGGCTTCAATGCGCTCCGGCTTTTTCAGATAGAGCGATGAGGTCAGAAACTCGGGGCTTTTGAGGAAACGAAAGCCGCGCTCAACCGTTTGCTGTGCCTTGTAGGTGGCCAGCAGTTCGGCCATGGTCAGGGTGCCGCTCAGGTCGTTGGTGGCCAGGATGAACACGCCCGTCTGGGCGTTGGCCTCCTCCACCCGTTCCAGGCAGGTCGCGGCCTGACCCTCGATGCGGTACTGATAGCTGTCGGGTTGCTGGCCGCTTTTGGGTCTGCCGGCGCTGGCGTAAACGGGCTCCGTCAGCACGTGGCCTTGCACAATCTCCAGTAGTTTCAGCCCGTTGGCAAAGCGCGCCAGCTCCGCTTCGGCATCGGCCTGACAGGCAAAGCGCCGCGCGCACAGTTTGGTGAACGCCTTGAGCTCGCGGGTGCTGTCGCCCAGCAGGTGCTTGGCCAGCGTTTTCTGCTCGGCATGGTTGGCCTTTTCGCT
Organism: Aeromonas sp. s9; assembly: GCF_040907765.1. Lineage (NCBI taxonomy): Bacteria > Pseudomonadati > Pseudomonadota > Gammaproteobacteria > Aeromonadales > Aeromonadaceae > Aeromonas > Aeromonas sp. s9. The sequence continues at coordinate 2,807 of NZ_JBFOCK010000073.1, read as the reverse complement.
GCGCACCAGCAGCCAGCGCTGCGGCACATCCGCGTAGTCGGCATCCAGCCAGCGCCCCTGGTAGCCATCGCCCAGCGCGGTCAGCGGCGCCTCACTAATGGCTGCCACAGCATTCCGTGCTTCCGTCAGGGTGCGCGGCACGCGGGTGATGAACAGCTGGCGCTGATGATGCAACAGGTGTAGGGTCTCGGCGCAGTACAGCGCTGCATCACCGACCAGATAGCGGCTCTCCTGCGCGGACTTGAGGCTGCGCAGGTGGCGCTTAACCGTCTCGCGAAAGGCGCTGTTATCGTTGCTGTTGCCACTGAGCGCTTGCAGGTACACCGGCAAGCCGGCCTGATTCTCACAGATCAGCTCCAGGATCACCTGATTGAGCTCTGGCCGATGGTCACGGCTGTATCCCCGCACCAGTTGCAGCCGGCCGGTCTGTTCGCCATCGGCGCAGTCATAGGCGCCATCGACGTGAAAGCTGGTGATATCAAGATGCACCGCCGTGGGCTTGAGCCCCAGCTTGGCGACCACTTGCTCGGCCATCACCTGATAAAGCGTCGACACATCGGCCGCAAACAGCGCATCCAGACAGCGCCCGAGCACATCATCATTAAGATCATCGGCGCAGAGCCCGGGGCCGATCAATCGCTCGACCGGCTTGTTGGCGAAGAACCGCGGGAACAGGTGCAAGGTGCTGCTATGGAAGCCTAAGCCGTTGATGATCATGGCCACCAACGCCTGACCATGAGAGACTTTGAAGGATTGGTTTTTGGGCAGCACCGCATCGATCATGCGGGCGATATCGAGCTCTTGGCACAGGCCAGCGACCAAGCCGAGGTGATCAAGGTTACGGATGGCGATGCGGGGAGCGGGCATGATGAGCGACCTGCAAAAAGCAGTAATAGATCAAAACAGCCGATCGCTGTCAAGCCGCGAAAAAGGGAAAATCAGGTGCGGAATGACGGATGAGGATATTATTATCCGTCATTATGTCACTAAGGAAGCATCTAATAAGAATAAAATTCAGCTAAACAGAGTCATGGTGAACATATTATTATCTGGAGAGAAAACTGTGTTGACTCCGGAGTTGAGTGTATCGGTCAAAAAAAATCAACTTGTAATGTTGAATTCTGGAAATTTAATGACCTCCGAGGTTATTCCGGATAATAACCCTTTCAGCAGCATTGTTATTTACATTAAAAATGAAACGCTAGAAAAATTATTGTCAAACGTTGAGTTTCCCCGTAAATCTAATCGACCTTCCCCATGCCAAATTTTTAATCAGGATGATTTCATCCGGCATTATGCTCGATCACTTAGGCTCTTGTTAACCAGCGGCCCTATAAGTTCAACCGTAAAATGGGCCAAATTATTAGAACTTTTTGGGTATCTAGAAACAACTCAGATAGAGGGATTACAGTCGTTTTTTTGCAGTGTACATAGCCGATCTCGCTCAGAAGTTGCATTGAGCCAAGTCATTCAAAGTAACATGTACTCTAATCTCTCTTTACAAGAGTTGGCTTTTTTATGCAACATGAGCTTATCTACATTCAAACGAACCTTTATTAGCATATTTAATCAGCCACCAAGAAAATGGTTGAATCATAAAAAAATGACATACGCTCAAAAGCTTATATGTGAGCATAAAGTGCCATTAGCTGAAGTATACTCACAGCTTGGCTATAGTGAATATTCAAGCTTTAGTCATGCTTACAAGAAGCATTTTGGTGTCAGTCCTCGTGAACATATAGGAATGCCTCCGAACTCTTGACGTAAGTAACAACAGATTGCTTTCGTTTTGAAATAAGCCAAGTGATTGTGGTTAGTAGTAACAGCTTTCAGATCTAAACAGATTACTGCTTTTCTAGGAATGGGGGCATCCCACGCATAAAAACAACGTCGTGGGATAATTTTGAAGACTTTGAATAATAGCTGGTAAATTATTCGTTTAGTTTTCAGCAGATTTTAACTCTTGTATCACCGCACCAAAAGTATTTAACCCCCAGTGTTCTGCGTATTGTCCATTTTTAACTCGTATTATGTCAATGACATCAATACTTACATCTCGCCCTGTGGCTTCAATGCCCATAAGACTTCCTGTATGACGGCCAGTAATTCTCTTACGTGTCACCACTTTATCACCCTCAACGATTTGATCGAGTATTTCGACGTTGAGATTGCTAATTGCTGGGTGCAGAACGTTACTAAATGTATTCCACATGCTGTTTGGACCATTATCAGTGCCAGAGGCAGCAGAGTGATTGATGAAGTCCGTAGACATTAATTCATCGAAGGATTTTCTATTTAAATCAACAATTACTTCCTTATTGAAACGTTGAACTATTGTCTTACTATTGTTTTCATTCATAAAAAACTCCGAATTTTTACACTCACTTTGGTCGGCATATGACTTAACTGTAATAAACATTAATATAACAGCCATCATTAGCACACCACCAAGTTTCATTAAATTTCTCATGCCATATCCCTTTTATTTTCTCATCTTTCCGATTTAGTAAGTATATAGAAAATATGGATAATGTAATTGGTCGAAAAGGTCAGAAACTTGTTTAAAAGACTCGAAAGGAAGATAGAGTAAGCCTAACATGGTTAGGGAAGGTGCGAACAAGTCCCTGATATGAGATCATGTTTGTCATCTGGAGCCATGAAAAAGGGTTCATCATGAGTCATCAGCTCACCTTCGCCGACAGTGAATTCAGCAGTAAGCGCCGTCAGACCAGAAAAGAGATTTTCTTGTCCCGCATGGAGCAGATTCTGCCATGGCAAAACATGGTGGAAGTCATCGAGCCGTTTTA
>NZ_JBFOCK010000072.1:54617-216168 GCF_040907765.1 Aeromonas sp. s9 | reverse complement strand
CCAGCGTTCAATCTGAGCCATGATCAAACTCTTCAATTTAAGTTTGGTTGCTTCGAAAAGCGGCTCAATGAATTGCTGAATTAACTGCTGCAACTTAAAAGTTGCTTTGGTCACTTCATCAGACATTGAAAATCAAAAATTGTTTTTGATGCTCGATGCTGTGAGTGCCCACACAGATTGCTTGATTCAAATTGTTAAAGAGCGACGCAGCTTTTGGCTACTGCGGGAGTGGCATTCTACTCAACCGCCTTCTCGAGTCAAGCCTTATTTTTACAGGCTTTTCGAGGCTATCGACTCAGGCTTTGTGTTGCCGCTTGCCCTGTCGATGGAGGCGCATTATAGGGAGCGAATTCGTTCTGGCAAGAGGATAATTGCAAAAAGATGGCTTTCATCGCCCAACCGCTTACAAAGCGACCAACATGATGAATTAATGCACGAGAAGGGTCTGCAGATTGGTATTCCGGATGCTGTATTGAGGCTTGCAGGTTGGCAGATCAAGCTTGTGTCGATTTGGCTTTCCCCTGCTGCACAACCATGATGATCGGCTTTCCGCCTTCGGGTAACATAGCGCCCCTTTGCGATTCTCACACTCTTGGGCTTTGGAGAGTTTAATGCCTTTTGCACTTGGCCAGCGTTGGATTAGTGATACAGAGACGGATCTGGGTTTGGGGACTGTCGTTGCTGTTGAAGGACGCATGGTTACCCTGTTGTTTCCGGCTACCGGTGAAAACCGCATGTATGCCAAAGAAGAGGCGCCGGTGACCCGGGTCAGCTTCAATGTGGGCGATCAAATAGCCAGTCACGAAGACTGGACCATGACGGTCGAAGAAGTGCAGGAGAAAGACGGCCTGCTTATATATGTGGGTGTGCGCACCGACAATGATGAGCCCGTTGCTCTCAAGGAAGTGTTTCTCAACAACTTCATCAAGTTCAACAAGCCGCAGGATCGCCTGTTCGCCGGCCAGATTGACCGGATGTCCCGCTTTACCCTGCGCTACGAGGCGTTGATCAACCAGCACCAGCGTCGTCGCAACCCGACTCGCGGTCTGGCCGGTGGCCGGGTCAGCCTGATCCCGCACCAGCTCTATATCGCCCATGAAGTGGGTCACCGCTACGCCCCGCGTGTATTGCTGGCGGACGAGGTGGGTCTGGGCAAAACCATCGAAGCGGGCATGATCATTCATCAGCAGCTGCTCTCCGGCCGCGCCCATCGGGTGCTGATCCTGCTGCCCGAAACGCTCCAGCACCAGTGGCTGGTCGAGATGTTGCGCCGCTTCAACCTGCACTTCTCCCTGTTTGACGAGGAGCGCTGCATCGAGGCGTTCGCCGATGCAGAGAACCCCTTCGAGACCGAACAGCTGGTGATCTGCAGCCTCGATTTCCTGCGCAAGAAGCGTCGTCGCTTCGAGCAGGTGCTGGAAGCCGAGTGGGATCTGCTGGTTGTCGACGAAGCTCACCATCTGGAGTGGAGTGAAGAGGCGCCGAGCCGTGCCTATGAAATGGTGGAAGCACTGGCCGAACAGGTGCCGGGCGTGCTGCTGCTGACCGCCACCCCGGATCAGCTGGGCCACCAGAGCCACTTTGCCCGTCTGCGCCTGCTCGACCCCGAGCGTTTCTACGACTACGACGCCTTCCTCGCCGAGGAGCAGGCCTACGGTCAGGTTGCCAGCGCCGCGCAAGAGCTGCTGGATGGCGAGACCCTGAGCGAAAACGCCAAAGCCATCCTGGCCGATCAACTGACCGGTCTGGATCTCGGCGATGCCGCCGCCCGTCAACAGGCGGTCGCCAAGCTGCTGGATCAACACGGCACCGGCCGCGTCCTGTTCCGCAACAGCCGCGCCAATATTCAAGGCTTCCCCGAGCGTCATCTCAACGTCTACCCCATGCCGCTGCCGGAGCAGTACAAGACCGCCATCAAGGTGATGGGTATGATGGGTGGCAATGGCGGCGATCTGCAGACCCGTGCCCTGCGCTACCTCTATCCCGAGAAGATCTTCCAGCAGTTCGAAGGCGACAACGCTACCTGGACCCAGTTCGACCCGCGCGTCGAATGGTTGCTGGAACTGCTCCTCTCAGCCCGTCAGCAGAAGGTGCTGGTGATCTGCTCCGAAGCAGCCACCGCCATCGCGCTGGAGGAGGCGCTGCGCACCCGTGAAGGGATCCGTGGCGCCGTGTTCCACGAAGGGATGTCGATCCTCGAGCGGGACAAGGCCTCCGCCTATTTCGCCCAGCAAGAGGGGGGAGCTCAGGTGCTGCTCTGCTCCGAGATCGGCTCAGAAGGTCGCAACTTCCAGTTTGCCAGCCATCTGGTGCTGTTCGATCTGCCACTCAACCCGGATTTGCTGGAACAGCGTATCGGCCGACTGGACCGTATCGGTCAGCAGAATACCGTCGAGATCCACGTCCCCTATCTGGAAGGGACTGCCCAGCGCGCCCTGCAGCTCTGGTATCACGATGGTCTGGATGCATTCGAGCAGACCTGCCCGACGGCCCGCCCGGTGTTCGAAGCGGTGCGTGACGAGCTGTTCGAGCTGCTGGCCGCCAACACCGGCGAGCAGGGCACCCTCGACGCCCTGCTGGTCAAGACCCGCGAACTGCACGAACCGCTCAAGGCCCGGCTGGAACAGGGTCGCGATCGCCTGCTGGAGATCCACTCCAGCGGTAGCACAGCCGCCCAGCAACTGGTCGACAAGCTCGCCGCCGAAGATGACGACACCGGCATGATCTCCTTCGCCCTCAAGATGTTCGACGAGATCGGCGTCAACCAGGATGATCGTGGTGAAAATGCGCTGGTGCTGACTCCCGGGGATCACATGCTGGTGCCGAGCTTCCCGGGCCTGCCGCAAGACGGCATGACCATCACCTTCGATCGCAACACCGCCCTGTCGCGGGATGACATGGCGCTGCTCTCCTGGGATCACCCCATGATGCGCGGCGGTATCGACCTGATCCTGGGTTCCGAGATCGGTGCCACCTCGGTCGCACTGCTCAAGAACAAGGCGCTGCCGGTCGGCTCCATCCTGCTTGAGCTGATCTTCGTTGCCGAGTCCGCGGCTCATCCCCAGCTCTACCGCTTCATGCCGCCGACGCCGATCCGTCTGCTGATGGACAAGAACGGCCAGAATCTGGGCGAGAAAGTGGCGTTTGATGCCTTCAACCGCCAGCTGACACCGGTCAACCGCCACCTTGGCAGCAAGCTGGTGACTGCATCCCAGCCGGTGATCCACGGCCTGATTGGCAAGGGCGAGGTCATTGCCAACGAACTGAAAGCCGGGATTGTCGACAAGGCCCGTGCCCAGATGGCGCAGACCCTGCAACAGGATCTGGACAGGCTGGAGGCACTCAAGGCGGTCAACCCGAATGTGCGCGACAGCGAACTGGATTATCTGCGCAATTTGCAGGCAGAATTGCACCACCTGATCGACCAGACCCAACTCAAGCTGGATGCCATCCGCTTTATTGTGGTTACCCATAACTGATAAAACGGTGCAGGCATCATCTGGTTGCTAACGACCAGACCCAACTCAGGCTGGATGCCATGCACTTTTTATCGTGGTTACCCATAACTGATGGGGGCTTGCCCCCGCTTTGACCCAAGATGCGAGACGCTATGTTTGTATACTCCCCGCCCCTGGAACCCTGGCTCGATATCCTGTTCAAGGACAAGGACATCATGGTAGTCAACAAGCCCACTGGCCTGCTGAGCGTCCCCGGGCGCGGCCCCGAGAATGAAGACAGCGTGCTCCATCGGGTCAAGCAGCAGCACCCCAAAGCGGCGGCTGCCCATCGCCTCGACATGGCGACTACCGGCGTGCTGGTGATCCCGCTCACCCCCAACTCCCACCGGGAGCTGAGCCGGCAATTCCGAGAGCGTGAGACCGAGAAGCACTACCTCGCCTGGGTGTGGGGTGAACCGGTGCTGGATGCGGGTGAAGTGGATCTGCCGCTCTGCGTCGACTGGCCCAACCGGCCGAAGCAGAAGGTGGATTTTGAGGAGGGGCGTCATGCCCTCACCCTGTGGCAGAAACTGAAGGTGGAGAACGGCAACAGCCTGATCAAGCTGACCCCGATTACCGGTCGCTCCCATCAGTTGCGGGTACACATGCTGGAGCTGGGTCACCCCATCCTCGGCGACAACCTCTACGCCAACCCGGATGCGCTGGCGGCTGCACCGCACCTTTATCTTCATGCGGCCAGCCTGACCATCAGCCACCCCCGCAGCGGCGAGCGGATGACCTTCGAGGCACCGGCCCCTTTCCCGGTCTGAGCCTGACAGGTAACAGCCCAATAAAAAGAAAGCCCCCATCGAGAGATGGGGGCTTTTTTATCGCTCAGACGCGGATATCGATCTTGCTTCCGAGGGAAGCGCTGGCCGATGTCGGCGCAGCCGGAGCGGATTGCGCTGCTGTTTCCAGCAGTTTCAGTGCGGATTCGCCTTCCTGGGTCTGCTGCTTTTTGGCCAGGCTGGCCACCATCAGTGCAGAACCGAACGACGCATTTGCAGAACTAGAAATATCCATTGTGTACCTCCTGCCAAGAGACTATCGGCCGGGCCCGGTGAGACATGAGCCATATCGTTCAACGCAGATATGCCTTGTCCGGCGAGCGCCGGGCCAACCAGCGCTCTTCCATCTCCAGCAATGTCTGATAGGCCTTTTCAGCATGCTCCGGGCGACTGAACAGATATCCCTGCCCATACAGATGTATGTCGGTCAATGAGCGCAGCACATCGAGCTGCCCCTGGGTCTCGATCCCTTCACATACCAGTTTCTTGCCAAGCATGGAGCCCATACGGCAGATGTTGGCGACCAGTTCGGCCGCCTCGATAGAGGTGTCGATACCCTGAATGAAGGACCTGTCTATCTTCACCTTGCTCACCGGCAGCTTCTGCAGATAGCTGAGGGAGGAGTAGCCGGTGCCGAAGTCGTCAAGGGCCAGATGTACCCCCTGCTGGCTGAGATCCTGCATCAACTGCAGCGAGTTCTTGACCTCGCGCATGGTGGTGTCTTCCGTCACCTCCAGCACCAGGCTGGACGCGGGAATATGGTGCTCCATCAGCGCTCTGGCCACCAGCTTCAGCAGGTTGCGCTGGTACATGCCCGGGGAGATGTTCACGCACATCTGCAAGTCCACCAAACCCAGGTGCTGCCACTGATGCAGTTGCTCACATGCGGTATTCAATACCCAACCACCCAGTTTCTCAGCCAGCTGAAACTCTTCCGCCACCTGGATCACCTCGTTGGGCGGGATAAAGCCAAGCTCGGGATGGCGCCAGCGCAGCAGCGCCTCCACGGCTTCACAGCGGCCACTTTCCAGATTGACGATGGGCTGGTAATAGAGCTCGAGCGCATTGTGCTCCAGTGCCATCACCATGTCGGAAGCAAGATGCTTGCGCCTGGCCGTCTCGTTGAGCAGGGAACTGTCATAGATGACATAGGGAACATGGGTCTTGCGGCTGTGAGAGAGGGCCTGCTCCGCCCGGCTGAGCAACTCCTGGGTCTGGTTGCTGTCGGTCGGGAAGAAGGCGATACCGATACCAACCTCAAGCCGAAAAGGGTAGTTGTCGATGATGATGTCTTGCTTGATGGAGTGGAGTACTCTGGCCACGAGCTCCCTGACCTGGCGAAGATCGCTCCCCTCCCGTTGCAGCATGGCAAGCTGATCTCCCCCCAAACGCGCCACCCACTCCCCGTTTTCGCACAGGGCGCGCAACCGCTTTGCCACCTCTTGCAACAGGAGGTCCCCTGTGTTGTAGCCAAACTTGCTGTTGATATCACGAAAGTCGTTGATGTCGACCAGCACCAGTCCGAAGGAGGTGTCACGGGTGACATAGGCATCCATCTTTTCCAGCAGCGCCAGCCGGTTGGCGAGCCCGGTGAGGGGATCGATCCTAGCGGTCCTGAAATGGCGCCTGGCTTCTCGCACCAGCAGGCCGCTGAGCAGAATGACGGACACCACCAGCCCCGACACCATGAACAGCAGGGCATTGCGCAACTGGCCAAAACGCGCGTCGTTGCCCGTATAGACGTTGATATTGTTCTGCATGACGGAAGCAAGAGAGTAAGAGAGGGGTTCCTGCAAGGGCGCCAGTGTCATCATGACTTGCTGGTAATCCGGCGTCCCCGGTTTGAGCCTGACCAAATCAGGCTCCAGCTTGCGGATACTGCTTTCGGTCAGTTTCACCAGCCGCAGCGTCTTCGGATTGTCCGCGAGGCTTTTTCTCAATTGGCCGCTCAGGAGGATGGGGGTACGACTCCAGAGAATGTCATAGCGGAGCAGCAGGGCTTCCTGGTCTATGCCGCCATAGTGGTAAATCTCGACGGCATTGAGAAAGCGGCCCAGCTCGAGCTGCAACTGCATCAATGCCCAGGAGACGTCATAGGTGTACTTCTCCATCACCCGGGTCGCATTTTGTATCTGCACCAGGCAATAGAGGGTGCTACCCGTGAACAACAGAATGGATAGATAAAGAACGCCGAGTAAGGGCCAGGCCCTGGTCTTCGCTTTCACCCAGTACTCCCGTAAACCACCGTTTTTACTGCTGAATGTCGATCGCACTCAGTTGCCAGATCATCATGTCGGTGAACTCGGAACGCCTGAGTTCGGGATGCTGATCCAGTGGCAGGATAAACCAGAGCGGCCCCTTGTCACGTACCCGCATGGTCATCCCGTCATCCTGCCAGGCCAGGATAGGATCGTATTGCTTGACCTTATCCCAGTTGATCCGGATCTGGAAACTGTTCAGGGCGGTGAGCGTGATGCTCTTGCCGTTGGCCTTTACCTCAGTCAGCACGTCCGCCAGTTTCGGCCCCACGTATTTGTGCGGTTTGTCCACCCAGGGATTGCTCGTCACCACCTCATGCTGCGGCAGCGCCTGGATCATGGCCATATCGAACAGCACCTCTCCATCTGCCGGATCGGCAGGGTCCAGATTCCCCGTCACCCTGAGAATGACCGGCCCCTGCGGTGTCGCCAGCGCCATGCCCGGCAAGGCCAGGAAAAGGAGTAACGGGAGAAGCCCTAAGTATCGCATGTTCACCTCAGATCATTTCACTATCAACAACTTCAGCTTAGTAGCACTAAAAAAAACGGCCCGCAAAAGCGAGCCGTTTGATGACTTGACGGGATTACATCATACCCATACCGCCCATGCCACCCATATCAGGCATGGCAGGTGCATCTTTCTTCGGCAGCTCGGAGATCATGCACTCTGTGGTGATCATCAGGCCGGCGACGGACGAGGCGAACTGCAGGGCAGAACGGGTTACCTTGGTCGGATCCAGGATACCCATGGCCAGCATGTCGCCGTACTGTTCGGTGTAGGCGTTGTAACCGTAGTTGCCTTCACCGTTCTTCACGGCATTGGCGATGACGGAGGCTTCTTCGCCGGCGTTGATGACGATTTGACGCAGCGGGGCTTCCATGGCGCGCAGGGCAACCTTGATACCGACGTTCTGGTCTTCGTTGTCACCACGCAGGGAGGCCAGCTTGGCAGCAACGCGCACCAGCGCTACACCACCACCGGCAACCACGCCTTCTTCCACGGCTGCGCGAGTGGCGTGCAGGGCATCGTCAACACGGGCTTTCTTCTCTTTCATTTCAACTTCAGTGGCAGCACCCACCTTGATCACGGCAACACCGCCGGCCAGCTTGGCCACGCGCTCTTGCAGCTTCTCACGGTCGTAATCGGAAGAGGTCTCTTCGATCTGCTGACGGATCTGGGCCACGCGGCTTTCGATCAGGGCAGCATCACCCACGCCATCGATGATGGTGGTGTTCTCTTTGGTGATGACGATGCGCTTGGCACGGCCCAGATCTTCCAGGGTCGCTTTTTCCAGCTCCATGCCCACTTCTTCGGAGATCACGGTACCACCGGTCAGGATGGCGATATCCTGCAGCATGGCCTTGCGGCGATCACCGAAGCCCGGCGCCTTGACGGCGGCCACTTTCACGATGCCACGCATGGTGTTGACCACCAGAGTCGCCAGCGCTTCGCCTTCCACGTCTTCGGCCACGATGATCAGCGGTTTGCCCGCCTTGGCCACACCTTCCAGCACCGGCAGCATTTCGCGGATGTTGGAGACTTTCTTGTCCACCAGCAGGATGAAGGGGTCATCCAGTTCGACGGAGCCGGTTTCCGGTTTGTTCACGAAGTAAGGGGAGAGGTAGCCGCGGTCGAACTGCATGCCTTCTACCACCGCCAGCTCGTCGTCCAGGCCCTGACCGTCTTCCACGGTGATGACGCCGTCACGACCGACCTTGTCCATGGCTTCGGCAATCAGCTTGCCGACCTTCTCGTCGGAGTTGGCGGAGATGGTGCCTACCTGGGCGATGGCATTGTTGTCGGCACAAGGGGTGGACAGAGCTTGCAGCTCGGCAACGGCAGCCACAACGGCCTTGTCGATACCACGCTTCAGATCCATGGGATTCATGCCGGCGGCAACGGCCTTCAGGCCTTCGTTGACGATGGCTTGAGCCAGTACGGTGGCAGTGGTGGTACCGTCACCGGCGGCATCATTGGCCTTGGAAGCGACTTCCTTGACCATCTGGGCACCCATGTTCTGGAACTTGTCTTCCAGTTCGATTTCACGGGCAACGGAGACGCCATCCTTGGTGATGGTCGGGGCGCCGAAGGACTTGTCCAGCACCACGTTGCGGCCTTTCGGGCCCAGGGTCACCTTGACGGCATCGGCCAGGATGTTGACGCCTTCCAGCATTTTGATGCGAGCTTCGTTGCCAAACTTAACTTCTTTAGCTGCCATGTTCTTCAATCCTTAAATCAATTCGGGAAAAGAGGGAGGGTGATTACTCTTCGACAATCGCCAGGATGTCGGTCTCGGACAGGATCAGTACGTCCTGGCCATCCAGCTTTTCGGTCTTCACGCCGTAGCCTTCGTTGAAGATCACCTTGTCACCCACCTTGACGGCCAGTGCTTTGACATCCCCATTGTCCAGAATTCGACCAGTCCCCACGGCAAGAACTTCACCACGGGTGGACTTCTGGGCCGCAGTGCCAGTCAAGACGATGCCGCCAGCGGATTTGGCTTCAGCTTCGATGCGCTTGATGATGACGCGGTCGTGCAGTGGACGAATTTTCATCGATAACTCTCCCAAAATGAGTCTCTGTGTTGCTTGAGGAATGGCCGCAATCGGCCAAATTTGTCATGTCCCTGATCTGGGGCAACAGGGCTAGCCCTTCAAGGGCAAATACAAAAAAAATATTTTCACGTACTATGAATACCTTCGATGGATCACCCATCCCCAATCAGGAAGGCGGATGGAGACGGCCAGCATTCAGGCCCAAAGCACCTAGAGACTCTGCCTTGAGCCGACCCAATCCCATGCTGACCGCCCCCATGACACCCATGCTGCTGCGCATGACGGGCCCCATGATCCTGGGCATCATCGCCATCCTGGCCTTCAACCTGGTCGATACCTTCTTTATCGGCATGCTGGGTACCCAGGCGCTGGCCGCCATCAGTTTCACCTTCCCGGTCACCTTTGTCGTCACCTCCCTGACCATGGGGCTGGGGGCGGGCCTGTGCGCCCTGCTCGGTCATGCCCTGGGGCAGGGTCGCCATGACGAGGCAGCCCGCATCACCACAGACTGTCTGTTCCTTGCCGTCATCCTGGTGAGTCTGCTCGCCGGGCTGGGGGCATTGACCATTACCCCTCTGTTCACCCTGCTGGGGGCCAGCGCCGAGCTCATCTCCCTCATCCACGACTACATGCTCATCTGGTATCTGACCGTCCCCATGCTGGTCGTGCCCATGGTCGGCAATGCGGCCATCCGGACGACGGGGGATACCAAGACCCCCAGTCTGGTGATGGGGGTCGCCGGTCTGGTCAACGGCGTGCTGGATCCTCTGCTCATCTTCGGGCCGGGCCCCTTCCCCGAGTGGGGCATTCGGGGAGCCGCCATCGCCACTTCCCTCTCCTGGCTGATGGCCATGCTGGTCAGCCTCTATATATTGCGCCACCGCGAGGGCCTGCTGCGCTGGCGCCTCTCCCCGCGCCCGCAGTTGCTGGCCCACTGGCGCGCCCTGCTCCATGTGGCGGTGCCCGCATCGTTTACCAACATGCTCAACCCACTGGCCAACGCCGTGTTGATGATCATTTTCGCCGGGCTGGGAACCGAGGTGGTCGCCGCCTACGGCGCGGCATCCCGGGTCGAGGCCTTGCTGCTCATCGTGATGATGGCGCTCTCCTCCGTGCTGGCTCCCTTCATCTCGCAGAACTGCGGCGCCGGGAATCCGGCCCGAGCCAAGGCCGCCCTGCTGCTCTGCATGCGCTTCGCCCTGCTGTTTCAGCTTGGGGTCTACGCGCTGACCTGGCTTCTCGCCCCCTTCATCGCCGATCTGTTCAGCGATCATCCGCAAGTGGTGCGACTCATCGTGCTCTATCTGCATCTGGTCCCCATTGGCTACGGTTTTCAGGGCATGGTGATGCTGCTGGCATCGGCGCTCAACGGCGTCAGGGCATCGGCGGTGTCACTGCTGATAAACGGCATCAGACTGTTTGTCTTCTTGCTGCCGGGGGCCTGGCTGGGGGCAAAACTGGGGGGAGAACAGGGGATCTATCTGGGGATGCTGCTGGCGAACCTGGCCGCCGGATTGCTGGCATGGGGGTATGCCCGCCACAGATTCGAGCGGCTGTGCCATCAGGGGAGATCCTGACGGCACAGCCCGAGGCTCGCGATTACTCTTTGCGTTCGAACTCCCCTTCGATGGTGTTGCCACCCCCTCGCGGGGATTGTCCGGGCCTGTCATCGCCGGGACCCGGCTCGAACGGCTGCTGGCGAGCCTGGAAGCCCCCCATCTGCATCCTGAACTGATTGCTGCCAATCAGCTTGTCGGCCAGCATGTTGCGCAGCCAGGGCTGCAGCAGCAGGATGCCGACAATATCGCTCACAAATCCCGGGATAATCAGCAGCAAGCCCGCCAGCGCCAGCATCATGCCCCCCATCACCTCGCGGCCGGGCATCTCCCCCAGCTGCATCTTCTGCTGGGCAGTGAGCAGGGTCTTGATCCCCTCGCTGCGCACCAGCGACGATCCCAGCACGGCGGTCAGCACCAGCAAGCCAACGGTCGGCAAGGCCCCGATCACGGAGCCCACCTTGATCATGACGGTGAGCTCCAGCAATACCAGCCCGACCAACAACAGTAACAACTTGCCCATAGCAACCTCGGAGCGATGAATGAATGGACCCGGGGTGTCCGGTCGGCAGCCGCACATCGCTGATGCTGGCGCGCCGGGTTCAGGTCTTCTGACATTAACATGGGGCTGGTTGATCATTTTTCAAGCCTCTCCTGCCGCAGGCCCCGGAATACGGATAAATATTTGTCCGCCCAACTGGGATTGAGGTGGTTGTTCTGTCAAAGTTAATCGCCCGATTGCAATATCTGTTTAATGACCACAAGAAATTTGAGGTTGCCTCAAATTTAGTGATCCAGGTCTAATACCGGATACCTCAATTGGGGTAACATCAACACCAGTCATTGCACAGGGAGCAACTGGCTCCCAACTGCCCCACCCGATGTGTGGTGCTTCAGGATGAAATGTGCGTAGGGAAATCGCGACCACTCGGTGAGGATCGTTTCCATTTATTTGATTTCTGAGGCATAACAATGAGCGACATCAAGAACGTCCGCATTGAAGAAGACCTGCTGGGCACCAAAGAAGTTTCCAACGACCTCTACTACGGCGTGCACACCCTGCGCGCTGTTGAAAACTTCAAGATCAGCACTCAGAAGATTTCTGACGTTCCCGAGTTTGTTCGTGGCATGGTCCTGACCAAGAAGGCGGCTGCACTGGCCAACGGTGAGCTGGGCACCATCCGTCCCGAGATCGCAGACAAGATTGTCGAAGCCTGCGACCTGATGCTGAACACCGGCAAGTGCTTCGACCAGTTCCCGGTCGATGTCTATCAGGGCGGCGCCGGTACCTCCGTCAACATGAACACCAACGAAGTGCTGGCCAACATCGCCCTCGAGCTGATGGGACTTGAAAAGGGTCGCTACGACGTCATCAACCCCAACGATCACGTCAACAAGTGCCAGTCCACCAACGATGCCTACCCCACCGGTTTCCGCGTGGCCGTGGTCAACAGCACCGACACCACCCTGCACGCTCTGGAAGCCCTCATCGCGGCCTTCGATGTCAAAGCCAAGGAATTCAAACATATCCTGAAAATGGGCCGTACCCAGTTGCAGGACGCCGTGCCCATGACCCTGGGTCAGGAGTTCCACGCCTTCGCCGTCACCCTGCGTGAAGAGATCAAATCCATCAAGCGTTGCCAGGAGCTGCTGCTGGAAGTGAACCTGGGCGCCACCGCCATCGGTACCGGTCTGAACACCCCGCCCGAGTACTCCGGTCTTGCCATCAAGCGTCTGGCCGAGATCACCGGTCGTGCCTACGTGCCGGCAGAGGACCTCATCGAAGCGACCTCCGACTGCGGCGCCTATGTGATGCTGCACGGTGCGGTCAAGCGTCTGGCCATGAAGCTCTCCAAGATCTGTAATGACCTGCGTCTGCTCTCCTCCGGCCCGCGCACCGCGCTCAAAGAGATCAACCTGCCGGAAATGCAGGCTGGCTCCTCCATCATGCCGGCCAAGGTCAACCCGGTCATTCCGGAAGTGGTCAACCAGTCCTGCTTCAAGGTATTCGGCAACGACGTCACCATCACCTTCGCCGCCGAGGCCGGTCAGCTGCAGCTGAACGTCATGGAGCCGGTGATTGGTCAGGCCATGTTCGAATCCCTGAGCCTGATGGAAAAAGCCTGCATCTCCCTGCGCGAGAAGTGCGTGGAAGGCATCACCGCCAACCCGGACATCTGCATGAACCACGTGCTGAACTCCATCGGCATCGTGACCTACCTGAACCCCTTCATCGGTCACCATGAAGGCGACATCGTCGGCAAGATCTGTGCCCAAACCGGCAAGAACGTCCGCGAAGTCGTGCTGGAACGCGGCCTGCTGACCGCCGAACAGCTGGACGAGATCCTCTCCATCGAGAACCTGATGAACCCGCAATACAAAGCCAAGCGTTACACCCGCGAAGCCACCGTATAAGCGAGCAGATGGGCCGGGGTGATCCCGGCCCATTTAAAGTCAATTCCCGAGCGGTCTCCCCACAGCCCCATCGGGAATTGGCTTTTCAGCCTAATAAAACCTAAAAAAACTGGAAAATGGAGTGTTCGCTATGATTGGAATCGAGTTACTTGTGGTGCTCGCCGCTATCTATCTGGGGGCCCGGATAGGCAGCATAGGTATCGGCTTTGCCGGTGGTCTGGGGGTACTGGTGCTGACCTGGGGGCTGGGCATGCCCATCCCGAGCGATCAGCTGGTGACCTATCTCCCGTGGGACGTGATCATGATCATCGCGTCCGTCATCTGCGCCATCGCCTGTATGCAGCTGGCCGGCGGGATGGATTATCTGGTGCACCTGGCAGAAAAAGCCCTGCGCAAGAATCCCAAGCACATCACCTTCGCCGCGCCGGTCGTCACCTACCTGATGACCATGCTGGCCGGTACCGGTCACACCGCCTTCTCCACCCTGCCGGTGATCGCCGAAGTGGCCAAGGAGCAGGGCATTCGCCCCTCTCGTCCGCTCTCCATCGCGGTCGTTGCCTCCCAGATTGCCATCACCGCCTCCCCCATCTCGGCAGCCGTGGTCGCTTTCTCCGGCATGCTGGAGCCGCTTGGCGTCGACTACCTGACCCTGCTGGCCATCTGCATCCCGTCCAGCTTCATCGCCTGTCTGCTGGGGGCCTTCATCGCCAACCTGCTGGGCAAGCCGCTGGATCAGGACGAAGTCTATCTGGAGCGCAAAGCCAAGGGACTCATCAAGCTGCGCGGTACCAGCCAGGTTGAGATCAAGCCTTATGCCAAGCTCTCCGTCGGCATCTTCGTCGCTTCCATCGTGGCCGTGATGGCCTATGCCACCGCCATCTCCGGCAACGTCGGCCTCATCAGCAGCCCGCCGATCCCCCGCGATGGCGCCATCATGGGCATCATGCTCTCCGCCGCTACCCTGATGGTACTGTTCTGCAAACTGGACGCGGCCCAGATCACCAACATGCCGACCTTCAAGTCCGGTATGTCCGCCTGTATCTGCGTGCTGGGCGTAGCCTGGCTGGGCAACGTCTTCGTGAAGGGCAACATGGTCGAGATCCAGGCGTTCGCCGGCGATCTGCTGAGCCAATACAGCTGGCTGCTGGCCGTGGTGCTGTTCTTCTCCTCCATGCTGCTCTACTCGCAAGGTGCCACCACCAAGGCCCTGATGCCTGCCGCCCTGGCACTGGGTGTCAGCCCGCTGGCGGCCATCGCCTCCTTCGCCGCCGTGAGCGCCCTGTTCGTACTGCCGACCTACCCGACCCTGCTGGCCGCGGTCGAGATGGACGACACCGGCTCCACCCGCATCGGCAAGGCCGTGTTCAACCACCCCTTCTTCATCCCGGGTGTGGCCACCATCGCCATAGCAGTGGCGCTCGGCTTCTTCTTCGGTGGTCTCATCCTCTGACCGATGAACCACCCCATGCAAAACGGCCCGAACGGGCCGTTTTTTTATGCCCGGCCACCGCCGGGCTCCCATGAAAAAGCCGCTCCTGGGAGCGGCTTTCGTCATCCTGGCGGCATCCTCAGGCCGTGGTCTGGCGGGTACCGAAATAGTCAGCCAGGAAGTCGTCGAACGACAGGCTGTCACTGCGTTCCCGCTCCCGCTGCTTGGCCAGGGAATCCCGTGCCTCGCCGGCAAAGTAGGCCTCGTCCCAGTACTGCAGATCGCCGGCCAGCATCTCTTCCCGGTAGCGGTTCGCCAGCGCATCACCGAAGCAGCCGTTGTCCTGGCCGCTTGAAAGCAACTGCTTGAGCAGGCGGGCGGAGTAGGTCTGCTCGGGGTCGAGCAGCTTCTCACGGTGCATCGCCAGCGTCTCGCGATAGCGGTTGCGACCACAGCAGCGATCCAGCAGCGCTGCGACCTCGGCCAACTCGTCGAACAGCTTGAGGCCGTACTCCTTGAGGCCGATGGCATTGCCCTGCTCATCTTCAAGCGTCAGGCCGGGGCGGCGCCCCTCCAGCACCACCTTGTTCTGGTTGCGGCGGTTGCGGGCAACCTCGTCATCCGAGAGCACGGGGGACGGGCGCAACAGGCACCAGACCAGGAAGAGATCGAAGAAGCGGATCTGATCCACCTCGATACCGAACGGGGTGAAAGGATTGACGTCCACCGTGCGCAGTTCGATGTATTCGATACCGCGCTGCTCCAGCGCATCCGAGGGCTTCTCGCCGCTGCGGGGGGTGCGCTTGGGGCGGATCGGCGCGTAGAGCTCGTTCTCCAGCTGCAGCACGTTGTCGTTGAGCTGGCGGTACTCGCCGTTCACCTTGACCCCTATCCTGGCGAAGTCGGGATCATGGGTGTTGATGGCCCGGCGCAGACTGCTCACATAGGCGGGCAGGCTGTCATGACTGATCTTGAGCCCCGCCTGGGCGCTGTTGGTGTAACCGAGATCGGACAGGCGCAGAGCCGTGGCATAGGGCAGGTAAAGAGTGCCCTTGCCGGTCTTCTGGAACGGCAGGCTGCTCTTGCGCCCCTTGAGGAAGGAGTCGCAGATGGCAGGAGACGCGCCGAACAGATAGGGCACCAGCCAGCCGAAGCGGTAGACGTTGCGAATAAGCCCCATGTACTTGTCGGAGATGAAGCGCTGGCTGCAGCAGCCCTCTCCCACCAGATCCTGCCACTCGCACCAGAAGCTGTCCGGCATGGAGAAGTTGAAGTGCACCCCGGCGATCACCTGCATCAGGCTGCCGTAGCGGTTCTTCAGCCCCTGGCGATAGAGGGTCTTCATCCGCCCGATGTTGGAGCTGCCGTACTGGGCCAGGCGGATGCTCTCCTCGTCACCGACGAAGCAGGGCATGGAGAGGGGCCAGATCCGTTCCTCTCCCAGATGATGAATGGTGTGGCGGTGAATGTCGCCGAGCTGCTCGATCAGGCTCTCGATGGAGTCGGTGGCCGGCGTGATGAACTCCAGCAGGCTCTCGGAGTAATCGGTGGTGATGTTGGCATGGGTCAGGGCCGACCCCAGGCTTCTGGGGTGATCGGTCTGGGCCAGGGTCCCTTCGGGGGTGATGCGCAGACATTCGCGCTCGATCCCGCGCCGGATCCCCTTGAGGGCGGTCACCCGTTCCGGGGTGCCCAGCGCAGCCAGCAACTCGGTGAGCGACAAGCTAGTAGTAGTCATATTCACGGCTCATGTGTGGCCGCCCCACCCGGGGCGGCACTTATTGTTGCAACGCCCCTCAGGGCAGTTGCAGTGGATAGATGGGAAGATGAAGCTCGCTCAGGGGTTTTTCAAGCTTTTGCTTGTCTCCCACCACCACAATCACCATCTCGGCCGGATCCAGCCAGCGGGCTGCACTGGCCTTCAGCGTCTCGGGTGACACCGTTTTGATCAGGTTGTTCTGGGCCTGCACATAGTCCGGCTTCAGGTCGTACATGATCATCTGCAGCAGGAAGCCAGCCTTCTGCCCCAGGGTCTCGTAGGAGAGCGCATCCTGCTGGGAGACGGCGCTGCGCATATAGGCCAGCTCCACCGGGGTCGGCCCGCTCTTGCGGTAGCCGTCCATCTCCTTGAGGAACTGGCGGATGGCATCCACGGTCGCATCGGTGCGCACATTGGCGCCGGTCGCGAAGACACCCGCCTCGCGGTTGGCCTGGAAGCCCGAGCTGGCACCATAGGTGTAGCCCTTGTCTTCCCGCAGGTTGAGGTTGATGCGGCTGTTGAAGTTGCCACCCAGGTTGAAGTTCATCAGGTTGGCGATGAAATAGTCTCCCGTGGTGTCAAACGGCATGGCGCGACGGCCGATACGGATCACCGACTGGGGGGCCCCCGGCTTGTCCACCAGATAGATGCCTGGCTTGGCCTGCTCTCCCCCGGGCTTGAGATCCCCCAGGGTCGGGGCGGCTCCCTGCCACTGGGTCAGGAAGGCGAGACCGGATTCCACCTGCTGGGCGGTCACATCACCTGTCACCACCACCTTGGCATTGGTCGGATTGTAATAGGCCTCATAGAAGCGCTTCACATCCGCCAGGGTCAGCTTCTCCACGTCCGCCAGCACCCCGTCAGAGGGTTGGCCGAGGCGATTCTGCTTGCCATAGACCAGTTCGCGGAACGCCTGACCCGCCAGCCACTCCGGCTGCTGCTCGCTCTGTTTCATGCCTTGCAGCATCTGGGTCTTGAGCCGCTCGAAGTCCGCTTCCCGCAGGCCGGGTTGCAGCAGCACTTCCCGCACCAGCGCCAGGGTTTCGGGCAGCTTGTCCGCCAGACTGCTGATGGTGATGAGGTTGTTGTACTGGGCGCTGGAGACGCTGATGCTGGCGCCGAGTTTTTGCAGCTCGTCGCTCAGCTCGGCCTCGGAGAGGCGCGTCGTCCCCTGCTCCAGCATGGCGGCGGTGAGGCTGGCCAGCCCCAGTTCTCCCTTGCCTTCGGCCCGGATGCCACCCGGCAGGGCGATCATGATGGAGACGGCCGGGATCTCGTCGCTGTGGGTGCCGATGATCTCGATCCCCTTGTCGAGCTTGCCACGCCAGATGGCGGGCACCTTGACGCTCACCGCATCGGCCGCCTTGGGCTGCACGCTGCGATCGAAGTCATCTTTCACCGGCCGCTCGGCCAGCACCTTGTCATGCTTGCTGTAATCCGGCAGCTCCCGCTTGGCGGGAGTGAAATTGGGCTTGGCGGCCTGCCAGTCGCTCTTGCCCTTGGGCACCACGCTCAGCACCACGGCAGGCTTGTTCTGGATGAACTTGTCGTAGGCAGCCTTGACGTCAGACCCCTTGACCCGGGCGATGGCATCCAGATTCTTGAACACGTAGTCGGGATCCCGGGCCAGCACCTGCCCCATGGCAAGCTGGCTGACCTTGCCCTCGATGCTGTCGAGTCCCCAGATGGCGGACGCGCGATAGCTGCTGATGGCCTTCTCCAGATCCGCGGGCTTGATGCCGCGCTGGGCGAACTCGCCGATCACCTTGTCCACCTCGCCCTTGAGGGTCTTGAGGCTGCCATCCGCCGCCGGATTGGGGTAGGCATAGACCGTCAGGGTGCAGGCCAGCTCTTCGCAGGCGTGGGAGGCACCCGCCTCGATGGCCTTGCCGGTTTTCACCAGGGACTGGTAGAGCATGGAGCTGGCAGAGCCCCCCAGCACATCGGCAAAGATGTCCAGCGCCGGCTCCTGCGGATCACCCAGGGAGACGGTCGGGTAGCTGATATACAGGAGCGGCAGATGCACCTTGTCTTCCAGCGTCACGTAGCGGGTTGCCGGCAGGGTGGCAGGCTGGGGCGTCGGTTCGGCCACGTCCGGACCGCGCGGGATGGAACCAAAGTACTGCTCAATCCAGGCCAGCGCCTGCTTGGTATCAAAGTCGCCGCCCAGGGTCAGAGTCGCATTGTTGGGGCCGTACCAGCGCAGGAAGAACTGCTTGAGGTCGTTGACGTCGACCCGGTCGAGATCCTCCACATAACCGATGGGTTGCCAGGAGTAGGGGTGGGTGCGCGGATAGAGTGCCTCCCCCACCCGCTCGCCCACCAGGCCATAAGGCTGGTTGTCGATGCGCTGGGCCCGTTCGTTCTTGACGGTGGCGCGCTGGATCTCGAACTTCTTCTGGCTCACCGCATCGAGCAGGAAGCCCATGCGATCCGCCTCCAGCCAGAGCACCTTCTCCAGCTGATTGGCCGGCACGGTTTCGTAGTAGTTGGTGCGGTCCTTGTTGGTGGTGCCGTTCATGTCACCGCCCGCCTCGTTGATGATCCGCATGTGCTCCTGATCCCCCACATGCTTGGAGCCCTGGAACATCATGTGCTCGAAGAAGTGGGCGAAACCGGACTTGCCTACCTGCTCGCGGGCCGAGCCCACGTGATAGGTGACGTCCAGATGCACCAGGGGATCGGAGTGGTCGGGGGCCAGGATCACGGTCAAACCGTTGTCCAGCTTGTACATCTGGTAGGGGATGCCGAGCTTGCCCTCTTGTTTGACCTGCTCGGACACCAGGGTCGGGGCCGCCAGCGCGGGAAGGGAGAAGCCCAGCAGCATGCTTAATGGAATGAGTTTGTTCACGGGTACCTCGTGAGTGACAAAAGGGCTAGAAGATCTGACTGGCCAGCAGAAACACCAGGGCATAACGAAGCAATTTGCCGAGCCCGATCAAGATGAGGGAGCGCCAGAAGGAGAGGCGCAGCCAACCAGCCAGCAGACAGAGACCATCGCCGACCACAGGCGTCCAGGCAAGCAGCAGACACCAGTGGCCATGACGTTTGAGCCAACCAAGGGCTTTTTGTTCCCCACGGCCTTGAAAATCTTCCGGTTTTTTCTTGTGGGTGGCGAGCCAGCCGAGCCACCAGGTGGTCATGGAGCCGAGGGTATTGCCCAACGTCGCCCAGAAAAGCAGGCTGGTCATGCTCCACTCCCCCTTGACCGCCATGGCACCCAGCAGCACTTCCGAGCTGCCGGGCAACAGGGTGGCGGAGGTGAAGGCGCTCAGAAACAGCCCTCCCAGCCCCATCCCGGTGAAGTCTATCATCCGGGCTGGCCGTCTGCGGCGGACATGCGCAGCAACAGCTTGCCGCGCACATGGCCCTGCTCGATGGCCTGATGGGCCAGCGCCCCTTCTGCCAGCGTGTATTCACCGGAGACGGTGATCTTCACCTCCCCCTGGCGAAGCAGCGTCAGCATCTGGGTCAGCTGCGTTCGATCGGGATGGACCAGCATGCCGACAACCTCGACGCCGAGCTCGGCCCCCGCGTCCTTGATCTGCTGGGCCGTGATGGTGGGGACCGTCACCAGACGGCCGCCCGGCTTGACGCAGGCCAGCACCGCCTTGCCGCTCTCGCCCCCCACCAGATCCAGCACCAGATCGAACGGACCATCGGTGATCGCTTCGGTGCACCACCCGGCCTGGTGGTAATCCACCATCCGGCTCGCCCCGAGACTATGAAGGAAGCTGTGATTGTCACCGCTTGCCGTGGCAACCACGTGGGCACCATAGGCGGCGGCAAACTGCACCGCCAGGTGGCCGACGCCACCGGCACCGGCCAGGATCAGTACCCGTTGCCCCGACTGCAGGCCACCGTGCTCCAGCAGCCCCTGCCAGGCCGTGAGACCCGCCAGCGGTAGGGCCGCTCCCTGCCTGAGGCTCACCCCATCGAGCTTGACCAGCTCCTCCTCGCGGGCCACCACGGATTCGGCATATGCACCGGCGGCGAGGGGGAAACCCACCATGCCGCACACCTGATCCCCCTCGGCCAGGGAGGTCACGCCGGACCCCACCTTTTCCACCACGCCGGAGACGTCATAACCCGGCGTCCAGGGCAGGTTGTCCTTGTTCTGGGCGGCCGCCCAGCCGAGACCGGCCCGGGTCTTGGCATCGATGGGGTTGACCCCCGCAAAGCAGATGCGCACCCGGACCTCTCCCTCCGCGGGCACCTTGTCCAGGGAAGGGTTGAGCCTGAGTACCGAGGGGTCGCCGAATGCGGTAATCTGTAGCTGCGTCATTGCACAATCCATCCTGTTGATTGATCAAGGGTCAACAGAATAACAGCGAGGACACCATGGCTCGAATGTTTCTTATTCCTCTGTTGCTGGCCCTGGGGTGGTGGGCGTTTCTGCTCTACTTCCGCATTCCGCTCAAACAGGGGGCCAAGGGCTTTTACTGGATCATCGGCATCGGCGGCGGGCTTGCCGCCTTCCTCAGCCTGATGATGGTGCTCACTCACTAGGGTTCGGGGACAAGGGGGAAGAAGAGAAGATGCTGCATGGACTGAACCATCTCACGCTGGCAACCGGCGATCTCGACAGCAGCGTTGCCTTTTATGTCGACTTGCTGGGATGTCGCCCCAGGGTGAGATGGGCACGGGGAGCCTATCTCACCCTCGGCGATCTCTGGCTCTGTCTCTCCTGCGATCCTCCCCAACCGGCCAGAGATTACAGCCATGTCGCGTTTGGCATCTCGCCTGAACAGTTTCCAGCCTTCTGCGCCCGTCTGCGCGCGGCGGGCGTCGTGGAGTGGAAGAAGAACAGCAGCGAAGGGGATTCACTCTATCTGCTGGATCCCGACGGGCACCGACTGGAAATCCATGCAGGCAACCTGGATAGCCGCCTCGCCTCTCTCAGACAGCAACCCTATGAGGGTCTTATCTGGTTCGACTGAGCCGGATTCACCCCTGCTCGGCACGAAGATGGTAGTGACGATTGCTGCCCTGCCCCAGCACGCCCAGCGCCAGCAGATGCTGGAACACCCGGTCCACCTCCTCCAGAGACAGTGACAATGCCTCTGCCACCTTGCGTTTGCTGCATTTGAGCTCGCCGCTCTCCAGCGCGCCGCGCACCTGGGCGACCACGGCTGGCTCGGGCATGGGTCTGCTGATGGCTGGCGGCTCCGGGGTCGGCGCTGCGACCCGGGCCTCGGCTTGCGCCTTCTCCCGTTGCCACATCCATTGACGGCGGAAGCGGTTCTCCTCACCGATCAGGCTGACGAAAAAGGCACCAAATGCATCGAGCAGGATAGACAGGAAGCAGACCAGCAGGAACTGCACCTGACCGATGCTCATGCCGACCCCGTCCGCCAGACTGCTCATCAGTCCCAGCATGGAGGACTGCTCCCCCAGCGGCTTGGCGTCCCGCTCCTGGCGCAGCTCGTCCTGACGCAGCCTGAGCTTGGTGTTGGCCTGCTGCAGACCGCTGACGCCGCTCGAGATACGCGCCATCTCGATGTATTTGCGGGCCGCCTCTTCGTTGAGCTGGATCTGCCGCTCTATGCTGGCTATCTGTTCGTCGAAACGGGCTATCTCCCGCTCGTGACGCGCCTGCTGGCTCAGGATGGTGTTGGTGGCGCTGTTGATGCCGCCGATACTGCCCCCGATGGAGATGGCGGCCAGCACGCTGTAGAACAGCAGCGACCAGAAGGCGCCGCCCAGATCCCGCCTCGCCTTGCACTCGCCGTACTCGTACCAGACGTAGAACTTGCCCAGCTCGAAGATGATGGCCAGCCCGCCGAACAGCCACTTCATCAGGGGGTTTTCGTCGATGGAGAGAAACAGCAGCAGGGAGAAGACGATGGAAGCCAGAATGGCCAGCCCGGTAAAACTGTAGACAGTCGTGAGGGCGAACCATCCCTTGGGGTAACGCAATGCGGCGCAAGCCTGAGTAGTCATGATGAAACGGGAAACATCTGCAGGAAAAGTTGGCTGCCGATTATAGTCGCCACTCCCCCGGAGAGAAGGGCAAATCCCCGAATTCCCGCCGATGGACGATCAGCTGCCCAGAGTGCGACCAAAACGTGCAAATCCGCAGCAGAAAAACACTACAATCGACCCCGTACCTGAAGAACATCTGCGGTTATGCTCGGGTTAAGCCCGCCGCATTACACTCATTTCCACCGAACACGACTCGAGGACATCATGAACAGAACGACGGCTTTGTTGCTCTCTCTTTTTCTGATCACTGGTAGCGCCCTGGCACAGGACGAAGGGAGCCAGACCTTCTCCGTGGATGCGCTGACCTTCAATCTGGACTGGAATGACACGCAGTTTGACTGGTCCCAGAGCAACTGCTTCGATCTCGGGAGCGGTGACACGGCCGCCGCCGACTGCAAGAGGATCAACCTCAATCTGGAGGATGAGACGCAGCGCAACCAGCCCCCCAGCACCAATCAGATCAGCACGCAACCGGATCAATGATCCCCCTGACAGGAGCCTTGATGCGATGACCCACATGACCATGACTTCCCGCGGCGCACTGCTGCTCTCCCTGCTTCTGGTTCAGGGAATGGCCTTTGCTGCCCCCCCTTCCAAACACGATGACGACATCCGGATCTCCACCGACCAGGGCCGGGTAAGCCTGGATTGGGACGACAAGGAGTACGAGTGGTGGCAGCACAACTGCCTGGATGTCAGCACCCGGACCAGCCGCATCCAGCTCAACTGCGACAACATGGATGGCAAATACCGCGACCATTACAACCGCAGCATTCACAGTGGCAACAACCCGGGTCAGGGCCATGACAAGCCCAGGAACAAGCACGGCGGCAACGGCCACCAAAAACACTGACCAGCATGCCCATGGACATGGTTGAGGGGCCTGTGGCCCCTGGAGTCATGTCCCCTACCAGTAGTTTTCCATGCTGATATTGCCGGGAGCGCGACGCAGGTTCTTGGCAAGCCCCAGCCCGAGCAGGGTCTGCTGAGTCTCTTTCACCATGGCGGGGTTGCCGCAGATCATCACTTGGCTCAACTCGGGGGAGAAGTTCAGCCCCACCCTCGCCTGCAAGCTGCCATCGACGATGGCTGCCGGGATGCGCCCTGCCATCGCCTCCGGCCAGGTCTCACGACTGACGAAGGGAACATAGCGAAAACGCTCGCCATGCTGCTCGGCAAAACTGGCGATAAGCGGCTGATAGCTGAGCTCTTCCCCTTTTCTAACCCCATGTACCAGCACCAGATGCTCGAATCGGTCGAAGACCTGTCCTTCTGCCAGCATGGCGAGGAAGGGGCCGATGGCGGTGCCGGTTGAGAGCAGCCAGAGATCCCGTCCCGGGGGAATCTCATCCAAGGTCAGAAAACCGGTGGCCTGGGACTGCACCAGCAGGCCGTCGCCCACCTGCAGGGAACCGAGAGAGGGGCTCAGTTCACCGCCGGGGATCTCCACCAGATAGAATTCGTGATAGGGCGTGCCGGGAGGATTGACGAAGGAATAGGCACGCTGGACTCGACGCTCGCCCTGCTCCAGGGCCAGCTTGGTGAATTGACCCGCCTTGTAGGGGGCAAGTTCCGCCTCCACACGCAGGGAGAGCAGGGTGGGTGTCCACTCGATGCGCTCGATGACCCGACCTTCAACCCAGGCAGCCATAAAGGTTCTCCTCCAGAGGAACAGACCTTCACTTTACCCCTTGATCTGAAAATAAAAAACCCGCGCATGTGCGCGGGTTTTTCTGCAAGAGCGGAACGCTATTACAGAGCAACAACCTGGATTTGTACGGTTGCTTTGACGTCAGCGTGCAGCTGAACAACAACTTCGTACTCACCGGTGTTACGCAGAACGTTGCCCATGCGGACTTCGCTCTTGGCAACGGCTACGCCGGCAGCAGTGATGGCTTCAGCCACGTCACGGGTACCGATGGAACCGAACAGCTTGCCTTCGTCGCCAGACTTGGAGGCGATGACAACGGCAGCCAGCTCACCCAGCTTGGCAGCGCGCTCTTCGGCAGCAGCCTTGTTGGCAGCCAGTTTGGCTTCCAGCTCAGCGCGACGAGCACCGAAGGCTTCGATGTTGGCCTTGGTGGCCATAACAGCTTTGCCTTGCGGGATCAGGTAGTTACGGGCATAACCAGCTTTTACGGAAACTTGGTCACCCAGACCGCCCAGTTTGGCGATCTTATCGAGCAGGATAACTTGCATTACCTTTCCTCTATAAATTTCGTTGAGTTAGGCGTAAGCGCCGGGCCGATTCTTACTTGTTGTGCAGATCGGTGTACGGCAGCAGAGCCAGGTAACGAGCACGCTTGATGGCGCGTGCCAGCTGACGCTGATACTTGGCGCGGGTACCGGTGATACGGCTCGGTACGATCTTGCCAGATTCAGTGACGTAGTTTTTCAGAGTAACGATATCTTTGTAGTCGATCTCGGTAACGTTCTCGGCGGTGAAGCGGCAGAACTTACGACGACGGAAATAACGTGCCATGGCCTTTATCCTCTAATGCGGTGATCTAAGAATTACTCTTCAGAAGACGCTTCAACAGCATCTTCGCGACGCTCGTCGTCACGACGGGTGAAGCGCTCTTCCTTGGCCTTGGCCATCGGAGAAACTTCAGTCACGGCGTGCTTGGTGCGCATGATCATGTTGCGGATAACGGCATCGTTGAAGCGGAAGTTGGTTTCCAGCTCATCGATAACGGCCTGTTCAGCTTCTACGTTCATCAGAACGTAGTGAGCCTTGTGCAGCTTGTCGATCGGGTAAGCCAGTTGACGACGGCCCCAATCTTCCAGGCGATGAATGGTACCACCAGCGGTGGTGATAGCGCCGGTGTAACGCTCGATCATGCCAGGTACTTGCTCGCTCTGGTCCGGATGAACCATGAAGACGATTTCGTAATGACGCATTTTAGCTCCTTACGGATTAATTCAGCCTCCGCCCAGGTGCAGCCAGACCTCGGAGGCAAGGAACATAGTGATGTTTAGACGCTGCTTTCTAGGGCGGCGTATTGTACGAAATCACCTCTCC
This sequence comes from Aeromonas sp. s9, assembly GCF_040907765.1. Lineage (NCBI taxonomy): Bacteria > Pseudomonadati > Pseudomonadota > Gammaproteobacteria > Aeromonadales > Aeromonadaceae > Aeromonas > Aeromonas sp. s9. Next base: position 190,903 of record NZ_JBFOCK010000072.1, on the reverse strand, counting down.
CACTGCAACTGGCGAAGCAAGATGTTTTTCTCGATGAGCCCGATACAAAACTTTAATTGATAACAATTATCATTTAGATCCATACTCTCCTCATATCCCCACGGAGGATGACAGTATGCAACCTGCGCTCACCACGGCCATCCCGGCCCGCAAATTCAAGCTGACCCTGCTCGGCCCCGCCTTCATCGCCGCCATCGGTTATATCGACCCGGGCAATTTTGCGACCAACATCCAGGCCGGCTCCACCTTCGGCTATCAACTGCTGTGGGTAGTGGTGTGGGCCAATCTGATGGCCATGCTGGTGCAGACCCTCTCGGCCAAGCTCGGTATCGTCACTGGCAAGAACCTGGCGGAACACATTCGTGATCGTCTGCCCAGGCCCGCAGTCTGGGCCTATTGGGTGCAGGCCGAGATCATCGCCATGGCCACCGATCTCGCCGAGTTCATCGGCGCTGCGGTCGGCTTCAAACTGCTGCTCGGCATCACCCTGTTGGAAGGGGCCTGCATCACCGCCGTGGTCACCTGGGGGATCCTGATGCTTCAATCCCGCGGCCAGAAGCCGCTGGAGTTCGTGGTGGGGGGCCTGCTGCTGTTCGTGGCCGCCGCCTACATCGTCGAGCTGATCTTCTCGCGCCCCCACCTGCCGAGTCTGCTGGAAGGGGCACTCTTCCCCGGCCTCCCCAATGGTGATGCTATCTATCTTGCCGCCGGCGTGCTTGGTGCCACCGTGATGCCCCATGTCATCTATCTCCACTCGGCCCTGACCCAGCACACCCAGGAGCAGGGCACGGTGACCCAGCGACTGCACAGCACCCGGGTCGACGTGGCCATCGCCATGACCATCGCCGGCTTCGTCAACCTGGCCATGATGGCCATGGCGGCTGCCGCCTTCCACAGCTCCGGCAATCAGCAGGTGGCCGAGCTGGAAACGGCCTACCAGACCCTCACGCCCCTGCTGGGCCCGGCAGCCGCCACCCTGTTCGGCCTCTCCCTGGTCGCCTCCGGCATCTCCTCCACCGTGGTGGGAACGCTGGCGGGGCAAGTGGTGATGCAGGGCTTCGTGCGCTTCACCATTTCGCTCTGGCTGCGCCGAGCCATCACCATGGCTCCCGCCTTCGTGGTGATCGCCATGGGCCTCAACACCACGGAAATTCTGGTACTGAGCCAGGTAGTGCTGAGCTTCGGCATCGCCCTCGCTCTTATTCCGCTGCTGATCCTGACCGGTGATCGCGCCCTGATGGGGGCACATCGCAATCACCCCGTCACCCAAGCCGTGGGGCGCCTCATCGTCGCCCTGGTGATCGGCCTCAATGCCTATCTGCTGGTCACCACCCTCTAACGCCATCTTGAGGCTCATTGACCCGGGTTGATGAGCCTCTTCGCACTTTCGCGTATGCTGCCCCTTTCCCTTCTCATCATCTCGTTGCGGGAGCCCTGCCATGGAACATACCCGAGCCAGCTTCGTTCTGGGCCACCATCAGGAACAGGCCAGCGTCGTCTGTTGCAAACAGGGGGATCCGACCCTGCTGGTCACCGACCTCACCCCCTTTCATCCCCAGAGCCACCTCTGGCCCGATCAACCCGGTGACGTGGGCACAGTGCGCTGGGAAGGGGGGGAAGCGGCCGTGGGCCCCTGCCGCATGGGCGCCATCAGTCCCGAGGGCGAGCTGTTCGTGGATACGGAGATTCCGGTCAAGCGGGGGGCGGATGGGTGGGCTTTCGTGGTGGTGCATCCCCTCGCCGGTTCCCATCACCTTGCCATTGGCTCGCCTGTGGAACTGACAGTGGATGCCGAGGCTCGCCATGCCCTGAGCCTGGGCCACAGCGCCTGCCACCTGGTGGCACTGGCCCTCAATCGGGCGCTCACGCCCTATTGGCGAAAGGAGACAAGCGAGCTGGACGCTCTCGGGCAGCCGGATTTCGACCGCCTCGCCATCCAGCACTCCCGGGTCGAGCCCAGAGGATCAAAGGAGCAGTACCGGATCGGCAAGAGCCTTCGAAAAAAGGGAATCAACAGCGAGGCACTGCTGGCCGACCTCGACAGGATAGCGCTCCAGGTCAACGAGCAGCTGATGCGCTGGCTCAAAGAGGGAGGCGAGATCCGCCGCAGCCGGGCCGGTGAGGCCATCATCGATTCCCGCTACTGGCATGGCATGCTGGAGGGTCGGGAGATCACCATTCCCTGTGGCGGCACCCATGTGGGCAGTCTGACCGAGTTGGGCCAGGTTCAGGTGACGCTGGCCTCCAGTGAAGAGGGATTTACCCTCACCACCCGGGTCACTCCCTGAACCACCCCAGCCCTCCTGATGCCGCACCGCCCTGACCGGGGCGGTGCCCCGACAGAGAGGCCCGCAGGCAGATCAGCGCGGCGGTATCTCACCCCGGACTGACGACCACATGACCACGGGGTAGCAAAAAACCATGAGATGCACCACGGATGAGGGGCCACTTGCCCCTTTCCTGGCGCCTGACGATGTCAGGCAGGCTCCCTTCGCATCCCCATGTGAGGGATGTCATCTTCCAGATACCCTTCCCCTTCGGCCACGAAACCATGCTGGCCGTAAAAACCTTGCAGGTGGGCCTGTGCACCGAGCCAGATGCTGTGTGCAGGCCAGCGTGCCTCGCACTCTCTGACCGCTTGCGCCAGCAGGCGGTGACCCAGTCCGCCCCCCCGCGACGTGGGAGAGGTGACCACGCGGCCGATGGCGGCGCCGCTGTCATCACCAATGCCGGGTGCCATGATGCGGGCATAGGCCGCCAGGTGATCCCCCTCACGACCGAGCAGATGCAGCACACCGTCACGGCGATCCAGCCCGTCCAGATCCTGGAAGGGACAGGTCTGCTCCACCACGAACACCTCGGCGCGCAGGGCAAGCAGCTCATACAATTCATCCGTGGTCAGCTCGGACCAGGATTTCATACTCCAGTTCATGAATGACTCCTGTTTAATGGGGTCTGACAGCATAATCTTGCTCCCGACGAGGGGCATTAACCTTGGTTAAGTTGCCCCCCTTCTCATCCAATGCGGACATGGCCGGCAAAGAGCCGATCTCTGCCCAGGTTCATCGGCAACCCCTTCTGGCTCAACCCTGATCGCGCGTTTTCAGCCGCCTGCGGATGCGGCTCAGGCTGATGGGGGTGATCCCCAGATAGGCGGCAATCTGGTGATCCGGAACCCTGGCATCCAGCGCGGGGAAGCTTCGCAGAAAATGCTGATAGCACGCCTCTGGGCCCCCGGTCAGCAGCAACAGCTCTTTCTCCTCCTTGATGCGCAGTTGCACTTCAAGGAGATGGTGATACCAGGCGGGCCAGCAAGGGAGTCGGCGCAGATCCGCCAGCGGAAGAAGCTGCAGCCGGCAAGGCTCCAGCGCCTCCACGCTGTAGCGTGCGGGCTCACCACTGAGCAGGTGGTGGAAGTCGATAAACTCGTCCCCCTCCCAATAGAACTCCTTGATGTACTCGCGGCCATCCGCCAGCACCACCTTGGCCCGCAGCAACCCCTCCTCCACCCTGACCAGCAGCGCCGGACTGTCACCGGCATGCCAGAGGCAGGTGCGAGGGGGCAAGGTCAGGGAGCGGACAAAAGAGAGGAGGCGCTCGGCCTCCTGCTCATCTGCAACCCGTTCCCAGACAAAGGGGGTCTGTCGGTCATCGTCTTGTCAGACGCGGCGCTGGCGCACGGCTTCGAACAGGCAGACACCGCTCGCCACCGAGACGTTGAGGCTGGATACCGCCCCCGCCATGGGGATGCTCACCAGCTCGTCGCAGTGCTCGCGGGTCAGACGGCGCATCCCCTTGCCTTCGGCCCCCATCACCAGCGCCATGGGGCCGGTGAGTTTGGCCTGATAAAGATCGTGATCCGCCTCGCCGGCGGTGCCGACGATCCAGACGCCGCGCTCCTGCAGCTCGCGCAGGCTGCGGGCCAGGTTGGTGACCTGGATGAGCGGCACCACTTCGGCGGCGCCACAGGCGACCTTGCGCACCACGGACGTGAGGCCTGTGGCCTTGTCCCGCGGCACGATCACCGCATGCACCCCGGCCGCATCGGCACTGCGCAGACAGGCGCCGAGATTGTGCGGATCGGTCACCCCGTCCAGTACCAGCAGGAAAGGCGCTGTCTCTTGCGCCGCCAGATCGTCCAGCAGGCTGGCCAGGTCGTGCTCGGCCAGCTTGGGCGCTTCAATCACCTTGGCCATGATGCCCTGGTGATTGTTGCCTTCCGCCTTGTCATCCAGCGTCTTGCGGTTCACGCTCTGCACCCTGATACCGAGGGACTCCAGCTCGGCCAGCAGGGGATGCAGCCGCTCGTCATCGCGGCCCTTGAGAGCCCACACCTCGATGAAGCGCTCGGGGGTGCGCTCCAGCAGCGCGGAGACGGCGTGAATGCCGTAGATCAGTTCAGTACTCATTTAGTGCTCTTGGCCTTGTCGCGAGCCTTTTTGCTCGGTCGTCTGTTGCTGGGCTTGGCACGGCCACCCTTGTCGGATTTACCGCTCTCCTTGCCCTCTTTGCGTTTCTCGTGGCGCTGGGCGCTCTTGGCCTTCTCTTTCTTGATCTCGGCCTGCTTGCGCGCCATCTCCTTGGCGTTCTTGCCGGTGGCCTTGAGGGGCTCTTCCACCATCACGAAGTCGATCTTGCGATCGTCCAGGTTCACGCCCATCACCTTGACCCGCACCTTGTCACCTAAACGGTAGCGACGGCGGAAGTTCTCGCCGATCAGCTGCTGGTGCAGGGGGTCGAACTGGTAGTAGTCGTTGGTGAGGGTGCTGACGTGCACCAGACCGTCGATGTGGATCTCCGCCAGACGCACGAAGAAGCCAAAACCGGTGACGCTGGCGATGACGCCGTCAAACTCGTCACCCACGTGATCCAGCATGTACTCGCACTTGAGCCAGTCTGCCACGTCGCGGGTGGCGTCATCGGCACGGCGCTCCGTCATGGAGCAGTGCTCGCCCATGGGGTCCACTTCTTCCAGCTGGTAGTGGTAGCCACCGCTCGGGGTCCACTTGTGGCGCAGGTTGCCCTGCTGCTCCTTGGCGGTCTGGTACTTGATCGCCCGGTGCAGGATGAGATCCGGGTAGCGACGGATCGGCGAGGTGAAGTGCGCGTAGGACTTCAGGGCCAAGCCGAAGTGACCGATGTTGTCGGCCTGATAGATGGCCTGACGCATGGAGCGCAGCAGCATGGTGGAGAGCAATTCCGCATCCGGGCGCCCTTCGAATTTGGCGGCCAGGTCGGCAAAGTCCTTCGGCTCGGGCTCCAGGCCCCCCTTGAGCTCCAGACCCAGTTCGGCCAGGAAGTCACGGAAACCGGTGAGACGCTCCTCGCCCGGGCGGTCGTGCACCCGGAACAGGGCGGCGGCCTCGTTCTTCTCGATGTAGCGGGCGGCCGCCACGTTCGCCTGGATCATGCACTCTTCGATGATCTTGTGGGCGTCATTGCGCACCAGCGGTACGATACGGTCGATCTTGCGCTGGGCGTTGAAGATGAAGCGGGTCTCCTCGCTCTCGAACTCCACCGCACCGCGTTGATGACGGGCATGCTTGAGCGCCTTGTAGAGGTTGCTCAGCTCCTCGATGTGGCCCACCAGCGGATCATACTGCTGACGCAGCTTGGGATCCCCGTCCAGGATCGCCGCTACCTTGGTGTAGGTCAGGCGAGCGTGGGAGTTCATTACCGCTTCGTAGAACTTGTAGCCGGACATGCGGCCGGCGGCGGAGATGGTCATCTCGCACACCATGCAGAGCCGGTCGACCTGCGGGTTCAGGGAACACAGACCGTTGGAGAGCACCTCCGGCAGCATGGGCACCACGAACTCGGGGAAGTAGACCGAGTTGCCGCGCTGATAGGCTTCGGTGTCGAGGGCCGTGCCCGGTTTCACATAAGCCGAAACGTCCGCGATGGCGACCCACAGGCGCCAGCCACCACCGCGCTTGGCTTCACAGAAGACGGCGTCATCAAAGTCGCGGGCGTCTTCCCCGTCGATGGTCACCAGCGGCAGGGCGCGCAGATCGATGCGACCCTCTTTGGCCTTCTCAGGCACCTGCTCACCGAGACCGGCGACCTCCTTGGTCACCTCTTCCGGCCAGGTGTGCGGAATGCCGTGGGTACGCAGGGCGATCTCGATCTCCATGCCGGGAGCCATGTTCTCACCCAGGACTTCCAAGACGGTACCGACCGCATTGAAGCGGGCAGTGGCGCGCTGGTTGATGCGCACGACTACGACCTGGCTCTGGCGAGCCCCCTTGTTCTCCCCTTCCGGGATGATGATGTCCTGGCCGATGCGGCTGTCATCGGGTACCACGAAACCGACGCCGTTCTCGACGAAGTAACGACCGACGATGTCCGCCTCGCGGGATTTGAGCAGGCGCACCAGACGCGCTTCTTGACGACCCTTGCGATCGATCTCGGTCGGCTGCACCAGGGCATAGTCGCCATGCATCAGACGCTGCATCTCACGGTTGTTCAGGAAGAGATCCGCTCCACCACCCTCGGGGCGCAGAAAACCGAATCCATCTTTGTGGCCAAGCACATAGCCTTTGACCAGATTCAGGCGATCCGGCAGGGCGTAACATTGGTTGCGGGTGAACACGAGCTGCCCGTCGCGCTCCATGGCGCGCAGGCGACGTCGCAAGGCTTCCAACGGCTCTTCATCGGTCAGCTTGAGGACCTTGGCCAGCTCTTCCCGGGACATGGGTTTCTCATGGCCCTTGATGAGCTCCAGCAGCATCTCGCGACTGGCGATGGGGTTTTCGTATTTTTCGGCCTCGCGTTGGAGGAAAGGATCTTTTTGAGACATAAGCAGGCCTTAGGGTAGGTAATAACGCAGACATTATATCGGAGGGGGGAGCTAATGGCATCCATCGACTGCCTTTTGGCCATTCTCTCTGTCATACTGGACACAGTTTGCAGGTATGTGAGACTCGGAACTCATGAGCAAGGACTCGTTCGCCCAATCTGCCGCCTATTTGAAACAGGCGGTTCCCCTGATGATCAAGTATCAAATTCCCACCACGCCGAACAACTATCACCTTTGGTACAGCTACGTCTCCGGCGACATGCCCGAACTCAACCATGCCGTCGATCAGGCGATAAAGCAGCAGGGAACCTTCTCCCTGACCACCTGCGAGCGTCTCTACCACCAGCACCTTGCGGCCCAGGACGAGCAGCAGATGGAGGCGATGAAACTCAACCTGGCGGCCATGGCCAGCGAGCTGAGTCACTCGATGCAGGATGCCATCTCCGATACCGGGCTGTTTCAGGAGATGCTCGACAAGAGTTTCGACAAGCTGAGCAAGATAGACGACGAGGGGCTCAGCCTGGAAGACACCATGGGGATCCTGCGGGATCTCGTGCGCGAGTCACGTGACGTACGCATGTCCACCCTCCACTTTCGCAACCAGCTCAGCAGCGCCGAGAAAGAGATAAAGGAGCTGAAACAGGCCCTGAACGAGACGAGAAAGCTGGCCACCGAGGACCCGCTCACGTCTCTGCTCAATCGACGCGCCTTCGATCTCGAGATGGACAGCCTCATTCGCAGCAAGCAGCCCTTCTCGCTGATCCTGACCGATATCGATCGCTTCAAGAACTTCAACGACGAATACGGACATCTGCTGGGGGACCAGGTGCTGCGCATCGTCGGCAAGCGGCTGCGAGAGGCCAGCAAGGAGGGCATAACCGCCTATCGCCTGGGGGGTGAGGAGTTTGCCCTCTTGGTGCCAAACCGCGCCCTGGCGCTGACCCGCCAGATGGCCGAGAGCCTGCGTCGCGTCATCGAGCGGATGTCGATTCTGGATCGCAAATCCGGGCGACGCATCGATCACATCACCGCCTCGTTCGGCGTGGGGGAATACATCCCCCAGGAGACGGCAGACACCCTGATCGAGCGTACCGACAAGCTGCTCTACAAGGCCAAGGAGCTGGGACGCAATCGGGTGATGCCACTGCCCTCATGATCCCACCAGATGCAAAAAGGCCGGTCATTGACCGGCCTTTTTCATGCTTCCCTTCTCGGGATCAGAGGCTTTTCAGCTTCTCTTCCGGCAGGGCCAGCTCGTCATTGTGGTTGACACCGATACCGCGCTCCAGCACATGTCGGGCGATGGCATGGGCCTCTTCCAGCGAATGCATGCTGTAAGTACCGCACTGGTATTCGTTCAGCTCGGGGATCTTGCCCTGATCCTGCACGGTCAGCACGTCGCTCATGGCGGCCTGCCAGGCAGCGCCAACACGGGCTTCATCCGGCGCACCGATCAGGCTCATGTAGAAGCCGGTGCGGCAACCCATGGGAGAGATGTCGATGATCTCCACCCCATTCCCATTGAGATGGTCACGCATGAAGCCGGCAAACAGATGCTCCAGGGTATGGATGCCGCGCTCGGAGAGGATCTCCTCGTTCGGCACGCAGAAACGCAGGTCGAACACGGTGATGGTGTCCTTGTTCGGGGTCTGCATGGTCTTCGCCACTCGCACTGCCGGGGCGGCCATGCGGGTATGGTCGACGGTAAAACTGTCCAATAACGGCATTTCTGACTCCTGATTTGGTTACCAGAACCAGCCCCCGCTGGAGAGCTGATCCTTGCATTGTCGATACTGGGCACCGTAGCGCTGGGCACGGGCCTCCACCTTGCGGGAGACCTTCAGCAGCCATCCCTTGCTGCGGTAGCTGCCACGTCGGTAGCCCCCCCAGCCTTCGTGATAATTGAGATACTGGCCATAGGCATCCCACTTGGATGTGCCGTTGAGCCGCTGTGCCTTGTGAGTGTACCAGCCCATGAAATCGATGGCGTCGGCAAAGTCGTCGCGATCGCTCCAGCCGTTGCCGGTTTCCCGCTGATAGTCGGCCCAGGTTTCGTCTTTCACCTGGGCATAGCCGTAGGCTGAACTGGCCCGCCCGGTGGGGATGAAGAGGAAATACTGCATCGGCGGCTGGGCATCATGCACGAAGGAGGACTCCTGGTACATCATGGCCATCACTACCTGGACAGGTGTCCCCCACTTCTCGTTCATCTTGAGCGCCGCCTCGTGCCACTCGGGTTTCTCCCGAAAGATCTGGCACAGGTTTTCCGGCTGGGCCGGCGGCCGGGTACTGCACGCGGTGAGCGCCATCAGGCACGCCGCCACGACCCCGATACGGTACAACGACATCAGAACGACAGACTCTTGCTGTTCATCACAGGGCACATCCACCACATCAGATCGCGTCTTCGTTCTCTTCACCAGTACGAATACGAATGACGCGCTCCACCTCGCAGACGAAGATCTTGCCATCACCGATCTTGCCGGTACGCGCTGTGTTCTGGATGGCTTCCAGGCAGGCATCGAGATCCTCGTCCTGCACAACCAGCTCCACCTTGACCTTGGGCAGGAAGTCGACCATGTACTCGGCACCGCGATAGAGCTCGGTATGGCCCTTCTGGCGGCCGAACCCCTTGACCTCGGACACTGTCATGCCGTTGATGCCGATCTCGGCCAGGGCCTCGCGTACATCGTCCAGCTTGAACGGTTTGATGATGGCTTCAATCTTCTTCATGGTGACTCCTTACCAGTTCTGTTTGCCGAACCCGGACGTGATGGGATAGCGGCGGTCCTTACCAAAGTTGCGAGCCGTGATGCGGGGGCCGACGGCGGCCTGACGGCGCTTGTATTCGTTGAGATCCACCAGGCGGATCACCTTGCGTACCACCGCCTCTTCGAAACCTTCCGCCACCATGTCGGCGACAGACGCATCCTCTTCCACGTAGCGCTTGAGGATGGCATCCAGGATGTCATAGGGGGGCAGGCTGTCCTGGTCCACCTGATCCGGTGCCAGCTCTGCCGACGGGGGACGATCGATGACCCGCTGCGGGATCACGTACTCCACGCTGTTGCGATATTCGCACAGCTTGAAGACCAGGGTCTTGGGGACATCCTTGAGCACATCAAAGCCACCCGCCATGTCGCCATACAGCGTGGCGTATCCCACAGCCATCTCGCTCTTGTTGCCAGTGGTCAGCACGATACGGCGGCGCTTGTTGGACAGCGCCATCAAGAGCACACCGCGGCAGCGGGCCTGCAGGTTCTCTTCGGTGGTGTCGCGGGCGGTGCCTTCAAACAGAGGTGCCAGCTGGGTCATGAAGCCTTCGAACATGGGTTCGATGGAGATGATGTTGAACTCCACCCCCATCCGCTCGGCCTGCTCCTTGGCATCCTCCACGCTCATCTGGGCGGTGTAGCGGAACGGCATCATCACCGCCTGCACCTTGTCCGCCCCGATGGCGTCGGCCGCAATGGCCAGGGTCAGCGCCGAGTCGATACCGCCGGAGAGGCCCAGCACGGCGCCCTGAAAACCGTTCTTGGTGACATAGTCGCGCACCGCCAGCACCAGGGCCTGATAGGTCTCGGCCAACGGCTCCAGCGGCGCGGCGGGTTCCCGCTCCTTCACCGGCTGACCATCGGCAAAGCGCACCAGCGCCAGCTCTTCGGCAAAGGGGGCAAGCTTGTGGGTCAGCTCGCCCTGGCTGTTGAACACTTTGGAGCAGCCGTCGAAGATCAGCTCGTCCTGGCCGCATACCTGGTTGAGGTAGATGAGCGGTAGGCCGGTCTGATCGCAGCGTTCCGCCATCAGTTCGCGGCGGATCCAGGGTTTTTCCTGATCATAAGGAGAGGCATTGATGGTGAGCAGCAGCTCGGCCCCCGCCGCCTTGGCGGCCAGCGCCGGACCCGGCTGCCAGAGATCTTCGCAGATGAGCAAACCCAGCTGATGGCCACGGAACGGCACCACACAGGTATCGGTCGCCGCAGTGAAGTAGCGCTTCTCGTCGAACACCCCGTAGTTGGGCAAGTCCTGTTTGAAATAACGTGCCCGCAGTTGACCGCGCTCATAGAGAGAGGCCGTATTGTAAAGCGCCCCCTCTTCGCGCCAGGGATGGCCCACCAGAATGGCACATTGTCCCTGCCATGCCGCGATGCGGGACAGAGCGGCCTCGACCCGGATCATCAGGTCGGCGCGCAACAGCAGATCCTCAGGCGGGTATCCTGTCAAGGCCAGCTCGGAGCAAACCAGCAGATCGGCCCCTTGCTGATCGGCCAGGGCTGCTGCTGCCAGTAACTTGTCACAGTTATCTTCGATGGCGCCTACCGTCAGATTTAACTGGGCAAGCATCAGATAGAGGGCTTTTGCCATGGCGATGCATCTTGAATTCGAAAATGATGGGGAATGATAAAGAAAAGGCGCTGGCTGTGCCAGCTCAACACTTGGGCTTTGCGCTGGTGTTCTGGCTGTCTGGAGATAAGATGTAACTAATCGAGGGAGATATTGCCATGATCAAGGACGAGAAAGGATTCACCCTGCTGGAACTGATGATCGCCGTCAGTCTGGGGGTCATCTTGCTTGGTATTGGTGCACCGGCCATGTCGAGCCTGCTCAATGAGAATGCCTTGAAATTTGAATCTCGCACACTCTTGAAATATCTGCGTTTTGCTCGTAGCCAAGCCATCGACAACCAGCAATCTGTCACTGTGTGCCTTGCCAATGCCAGTGACAATTGTGTCACCGCCAATCCGACCCAATTCCTCGTGTTCGTCGACGGTAATGGCAATGACATTTTCAATAACGGTGAGCAGATTCTGGCAAGAAGCCCTCAGCTATCTGACTCGCTGACTGCTGCAAACAATCGAACTTCCACTACCTTCAGCCCTGATGGCACCAGCTTGGGTACCAATGCCACCATCACGCTGTGTCGTTCAGGAAATGCCCAGATAAATCTGGTCATCTCTCCCTCCGGCCGCACCACCCAATCTACCCAGGCAAATATCTGCCTCTGAATGAAGTCCTTCGCTATCGCAGTTGACGGGCATCCTGTTGCTGACCCTCTTTTGACTGGAAATTTTCCTCCGCAGTGCGGCATTCCAGGATTTTCTTCACAGGCTGTACCGCACCATCCACCTCGTATCCTCTTTGTTTGAATTTATCCTGCACCGCCTTTGGCGTGTTGTCTGCCACAGTACCGTGCAGGACAACCTTCTGGCCGTTAACCAGCTCGACGTAACATTTTATGTCATCTGCCAAGACGGACCCGGATAACAAGAGGCACAAACCCAACACCCCGCTACGTGTTTTCATTGTGCCTCTCCTTCGTAGAGGTAAATTTTCTTGGGCGACATATCCATCTCAGCCTCCTCTGCCCCCTGGTTGCACTCTCCCGCTCCGGTACAACGCTCAGGCTCACCATCCCCTTCATCTTTCAGGATGACCTCTTCCCCGACACCGCCTCCAATAATGCGGATCTTGGCATCGTCTCCTGCATGCACCACCAAATCGTCGGCAACCTTGTTCTGTACTTCGACATAACGCTCAGGTGTCTGGTTGCCTTCAAGATCAACCACATAACGGAAGGAACTGCCATAATGCATGTCTACCATGTATTGGCGTGCAGCCCCGATGGATTGAATGGTGCATTGCTGGAACGACTGCACTTGCGGCAGGAACGAGGTGAAGTAAAGCTTGCCCTGAAGTACGACCCCGGCCCCCATGGATTTCTCACCCGGTTCGTTCAACCAATTGACCCACCCTTTGGCAGTGGTAATTCCCGCCTTGGTCGCCAATATTCCATCCGTGTTTGTCTGGGCAGACAAAGGATCAGAGGTCACATCATAAAGATCAGTAATCAAGATGGGGCTTCTCGCCTGCGCATTGGCGGCACGCGGCACGACATCATAATCACGCAACATGAAATAGCCATTGCGGACGGTCGCTTCCGATGAGGGGCGATTGCGGTCTCCACTCCCAATCAGCACTGCATCAAAGGGACGATCCTGATAGGAATAGACCACATTCCCTCCCACAACGGTGCGGGTGACCTGCTTGTTGATGGTACGCACCACGATAGGCTGGGTGAAGAAACGGCGATCGGCGGTCTCACTCACATCAGAACCAAGACTTGCCAACTTAAACACGCTTATTCTGGAAAGAGACAATGGCTCATTAGCATTCTCCGGATCCGTATAAATGTCCATACGCCAGATATTGCCACCGGTATCCCCCGCATAGATTCGATCAACCTTGTTATCCCCATCACTATCCAATGTAGCTACCGACCCGGGCATACTGTCGGCCATCCCCGTCACCTCGAGATTGGTGATTGAGGTGGCAGATGGGGTCGCACTGAACAGCAGGGCGCCAGTCTCTGCGTCGACGATATAGATTCCCCGCCCAGAACTGTCCCCACTTCCTAATCCTTGCCCGCTTTTATTGGTGTCATAACCGCCAGCAAATATTAGAACAGGAAGCGGGATCTGCTTGTCATTAACAATTTTGAAATAGCCAGGAATAAAGGCAAGCTCAGGCACCGACCAGGTCAACCCCAGTTCACCAAAACCAGTCGTCTGATTGTTCAGACGCCACTTCAGTGACGGCGTATCCGGGCTGGAAACGTTGAAGGCATAATAGGCTTTACCGCCCCCCCGCAAGCCGGTGAATACCCAGACAAAATCGCTCTCGGAGGATTTCAGCACCCCGTTGCTATTGGCATCCTTGATAAGGGCAACCGGAGAAGAGTCAACACCGTAGATATGTTCGGCTGATTCCGCATTGAGACGCAGCGCCTTCTGATTGACCATGAACTCATAAGGTATCGCCGCCCAGCTTTCGTCTATGGTGCTCCCCATGTCCTTGAACATATGCAGAAAACCAGCGTTGGTCCCAAACAGAATGCGCAAGTCCGGCGCATCCGTCGGGCTGCCGGATTGTGGGCCATAGTTCAGCACCAACGGACGGGAGTGCAGGGGATCCCCCATGATATGGCGGCGGATCAGGGTTGATGTATCAAAGTCCTCGTCGTCGACATCCAACCCCTTGGTCCAGTTGATCAGGGAATCGAGTTCGGTCGTCGTATCTGCCTGCATGAAGGTCATGAGCGCGGCTTCACTGCCAGCCTGCGTCACCAGATTAGCCTTGGTCAGCTGATCGAGACGATTCTGAGCATTGTTGATGACATAGAGGCTGCGATTGCTTTTCCCCGCCAGCATCTCTTGCGCCCCACCTTCAGCCACCTTGTTGCCATCACGGCCGGATGACCAGAACGTCTGGGCACTGTCAATGATGGTGCCATCAAACTTGATAGCAGGCAGCCCCCGGCTGTCAGCCACATAACCGTCAGGAGAAAAGATCAGTTTTTTCAGATTACCTCGCCATCTGGGACCATCATCCGGCTCAAACATGGCGTAATAGATGTTGTTGAGACTGCGAGTCCGGTCAAAGTTGTTGCTGGCAATGGCGGGGGACACCAGCGAGGTATTGATTCGCAGGATCGCCAGCAGCGATGCCTTCAACGCATCACTCAAGGCAGAGGCGTTGGTTGCCGGATAATAAACGCCGCCACCACGACGGGCTGTTTCAGCAAGCAAATTACCGGCCCCGCTGATCGCCTCGTCACCAAACCCGACGGTAAAGGTCGTGACTGTCTGGGTACCAGGGGAAACGGCATTCACATCCTTGTGTTTCATATAACCCGCCAATGCGGCCAAATAGCTGCTGGACCTGTTCCCCGAACCATAAGAAACGGTAGTGCCATAAGCAGCTTTTTCATCGCTGGACAATGTATTTATCAATCCCTGGACAAAGGTATTGGCATCACCGTCCTGAGTCGGCTCTCCATCAGTGATGTATATGACGTAACCGTTGTTTGAGCAGTTGTCATAGGGGGCTTGATAGGTACCTGTCGGGCTTTCGGCGGTCGTGTCTCTCGTGCCTCCTTGCAAGCCATAAACAACGCTTCGTCCCCCAAAGAAGCGATACGCCTCACTCAACGTCTCGCATAATGGTGTGTTGGTACTGGCTGTCAAGGCTTCGACCCGCTCCAACAGATCCTGCTCTCCCGTCTTGCCATTTGCCAGTGTGATCTCACTGCCTAATATGTCTCTGACAATACGTCCGCCATTATTATCAGTGTCATCATTTCTATTAAATACTGCTAGGCCAAAGTCCACCCCAGGCGTGGATGAAATCAGGCCTTTCACCGCATCCTTGGCAATACGAAGTCTAGACTCCACTGAATATCCTGTTGGACCATAATACCAACGTATATAGTTGGCAGAATAAATGGTCACAGCCGTATTACTGGCATTGACGGCATTATTTTTGTTTGCCGTATAAAACCACTCGCCGTTTCTAGTACTGTCTTTATCTACTGGATAACCAGCCCCGACCGTCCAGCTGCCACTGTAGGGGTTAGCCGGGTTACTTGACGTAATATCCTGCTTGCAATCTACCAGATGGATATCGCTCTCTTGATCACCACTAAGTGAATTCCATTCCCCCCGACCACGATTTGGTGGGCTACCATTCGTAACTTCATAGCTCCACATTTGTGACTGAAAATAGCCAATGTTCGACAATGGTGCTTTTGAAGTCGCACAGGCATTCAGCCTATCAGAAAATCGCCTGCTGGTGTTGATCGCAGGAACGCTTCCATCTGTTGAAAAATAGATATAATTTTTGCTATTACCGGAATCCGGGTCATTACTCAGAGCGGTATATACCGTGGCAGGATTATAAGCCTCTTTGATCTGCTCCATGGTATCTCTCATACTGCCGGAATTATCAAATACCAGCAGCACTTTAGGTCTGAAATCACCAGCCTTATTAAAGTCGTATATAAAAAGCTCGGTGTCATCGGCTCGTGTTGACGTCATGCCAAAAACAAGACTGCACCAGCATAAAATTGAACCGAATCGTTGTAACCACATATCCTTCGCTCCTATTTTGTGAGCAGTGGCTGTTCCACACCCGCAGTCCAGGTCAGCGGGCGAGAATATTTTCCATAATTGACACCGGCCTGTAGCTCGACATATTTGCATACAGGAATCACATTGCTGCTGCTGGCATCCACCTTGCGTTTGCAGACAGTTTCCGTGCGATTGGTGAGGGCCACACTGGCTGAATTATTGCTGCTATTGACACTGATGGCAGCACTCGCCCCCAGCGCAGACCCCATGCCTGCAATCACCGTCGATATGTTATTGCTCTGTACCGCCGCTTCGATGATGCCTTCCAGTCTGTGTTCTGCCTGCCTGAAATTGGCCGCAGAGCCTGCCATCTTGAGATCCTGCCCGGAGGACTGCATCACCACCACGGCGATCAGCGTCAGAGGTACCAGGATGATCAGAGCGACGATCAGGGCAACGCCATGCTGAGACCTCATGAACCACCTCCAGTCATGACCACCGGGTTGCGCAGCGACACGCTGCTCTCCAGCAGCAAACGACGAAATCCATCCCCATTGCCTGATACGCTAGTACTGCCTACCTGATAGATGTTGTTGTTCACATAGCTGCTGGATGCTTGCGACGACCGCACCAGAATAAAAACACGGGCAGCAACGACACGCCCTTCGCTCCATTCCTGCTCGGTCACGTTTGTAGACGCGACATAGCGATCAATGACCCCATCGGCAACAGGAGTGTCGTCAACACCAAACAACACCGTCATGCGCTCAATCCCTTCCGCCATGGGGCCTCCGATCAGAACCGAGCCCCCATTGGAAGTCAGGTAACGCTTTCTCAGCTCCGGGTTGCCTGCGGCATTGGGAGCGAGATAATAGATAAAGTGCTGATATTCCCAGAGCTGACGAGCCGGCATATCTGTCATCGTGGGCACTGTTTCTCCCCCTTTGAACATCAGCGCCGCTTGCGTCGTAGTAGCAAGATAGAAGCGGTTGCCAGTAGCTGCGGCATCGGCCAGGGGCTGCCCAATCAATCGCTTGATGCTGATGACATCCGTATTGGGAATACGTGACGTCACGGGAATACAGGCAAAAGCCCCCCCGTTAATCGCCCTGTTGTTGTCCACCCGCGCGACCCAGACCCCCCGATTTGTTCCCACGCTGGGCGGCAAGCTGCCACGCCCCAAATTGTCCAGACAATCGTTCGCCGAAAGCACCGTAGACCCGATGCTGAGAGTCACGCCTTGCCCCGTTGCCATGGGGGAACCGGTGTAGTCCCCCCAGAAGCCCGCCCATTTCAGGTCCTGGGTCACCAGGCGCATCGCGATACGACCGTTCTCCTGCAACTCGCTCTGATCGAAAGCATCTTCCGTTGTGGCACGGGAAGCCACGAAGATGCTCAAGCCGCCACCGACCAGAAATACGCCGATCAACATGGCAATCAGCCATTCAATCAGGGTGAAGCCACGGGCATTCATAGTGTGGTCGTCAGTACGAACTGACGCCTCTGTCTGTCTGCCGCATTGCCCAACCCACAACTGTTGCGCACCGCGGCCACTGCAACGGCACCATCGGACAAAGACTCCCGCCCCTGCCAGAAGATCCCTATGGTCAAACTGTTGTTGGCGCCACGAATCACGCAGCCGACCGGAGATTGCAGAGGTGACGCGGCACCGGATACTGCGGTTCCCAGCAGGGACTGCTGCCAGTAGAAGAGGTCCAGTGCCTGCCGCTCAGTCCTGCTGCAATCCGACATGGTGCCATTGTTGTTGGCACAGCTCGGCATATCCAGGATCGCGTTGCCGGATACCACTGTCGTTCCCTGACCAGCCCAGCTGTCTTTGTTGATCCTGGCGCGTTCGACCAGATCATTGGCCAGCCAGTTGGCGATGGTGCGCTGACGCGCTTCGTAGCTGGAAAACTTGGCGGTGACCTGCATGGCAACCAATCCCAGCAAGCCGAAGGAGAGCACCACGGCCGCAATCATCACCTCCAGCAGGCTGAATCCCCTCGTGTGTCGATGGTGCAGTGGTTTCATCGCCTAGTCCCAGCAAGCATTGTTGACGGTATCCCCGAGCCGGGTGGCACTCCGGGTGCCATCCTGGTCGATGGAGAAAATGATGCAGTCGCTGTCTGACCCCTGCGCACCAGAGGCTGTGGCAAACAGGATGTATGTATTGACCCCGGCTGAGATGACCAGGTGATAGAAGCCGGATTCGGAGTTCTCCGAGATATTCAAATCGGCTGCGGATGAGGTATACCGATTGAAGTCCATAAAATAGGTTTCTTGTCTGTTGGCGGCGTCCAACAGCATTTTTTTGGCATCAATTCGGTGGCTGGACAGCAGGTAACGCTGATAGGAGGGATAGGCAATAGTGCCAAGAATCGCCACGATTGCGACGACAATCATCAATTCAATGAGAGAAAAGCCTCGATAGAACCCAATCATAACCCATCCTTGGTGACTGGCGGTTCATATAGTCTAATGCCGGATAGGTCGCAACGACAAATCCGGCATCAGGAACATAACTCTTTATTCTCAGGCCATCCTGGCCACATTCAAATAATTCTAAGCTCGGGCGGCACTTCAAACACCACATTCTCTTCTCGGCCAGGATGCTCGGTCACTATCTTGCCTCCCAGCTCGCGCAGACGAGCAATGACATTCTGAACCAGCACATCGGGGGCTGACGCACCCGCCGTGACCCCGATACGGACAACCCCGTCCAGCCATTGCGGCTCAATCATGGAGGCATCGTCGATGAGGTAGGCCTTGGCACCCACCTTCTCGGCCAGCTCCCGCAGTCGGTTGGAGTTGGAAGAGTTGCGCGATCCCACCACCAGCATGGCGTCCACCAGTCCGGCCATCTCCCGCACCGCATCCTGGCGGTTCTGGGTGGCGTAGCAGATGTCATCCTTGCGCGGCCCCTGGATCTTGGGGAAGTGCGCACGCAAGGCATCGATGACATCTGACGTCTCATCCACGCTGAGTGTCGTCTGGGTGACGAAACAGAGATCGTCCGGGTTCTTCACTTTGAGTTTGGCCACATCTTCCGGCGTCTCCACCAGATACATGCCACCCTCACTGTTCTCGTACTGTCCCATGGTGCCGATCACCTCGGGGTGGCCGGCATGGCCGATGAGCACGGCTTCGGAACCCTTGCGGCTGGCGCGATGGACCTCCATGTGCACCTTGGTCACCAGCGGACAGGTGGCATCGAACACCTTGAGGGCGCGGGATTTGGCCATCTCGCGCACGACCTTGGCGACACCGTGAGCGGAGAAGATGACGATGCTGTCATCCGGCACCTCGTCCAGCTCTTCGACGAAAACGGCACCCGCCTCCTTGAGCTTGTTCACCACGTAGCGGTTGTGCACCACTTCGTGACGGACATAGATCGGGGCACCGAACTTCTCCAGCGCGCTCTCGACGATGCTGATGGCCCGGTCGACACCGGCACAGAAGCCACGGGGGTTAGCCAGCAGAATATCCATCAGTGCACCTTCTCCTCGTCATCAATCCCCAGGATCTCCACCTCGAAGGTGACGGTGTGACCGGCCAGGGGGTGGTTGAAATCGACCGTGACCGACATCCCTTCCACCGCCCGGATGATCCCGGGCAGTTCGCTGCCGTTGGGCTGGTCGAACAGAATGATGGTACCCACCTTGGGCTCAACTTCGTTACCGAACTTGGCGCGATCGAGATGGTAGATGTTGTCGGGATTGGAAAGGCCAAACGCCTCTTCCGGCGCCAGGGTAAAGCTCTTGCTCTCCCCTTCGCGCAGCCCCAGCAGGCATTGCTCGAAGCTCGGCGTCAGACTGCCGTCTCCCATCCGCAGACGGGCAGGCTTGCCGTGCAGCGCCGTGCTGTCCGCCACCGAGCCATCTTCCAGTTTGATAGAGAAATGGAACAGCACGCTGCTGTCCGCAGCAATCAGCTGGCTCATAAGGTCGCGTCCTGTTTTTTCTCACCACGGAAGCCATCCAGCACGATCATGGCGGCACCGATGAAGATGAAGCTGTCAGCCAGATTGAACGCCGGCCAGTGGGCGCGCTGCCAGTAAAAGTCGAGGAAGTCGACCACATGGCCCAGCACCAGCCGGTCAAACACGTTGCCGAGCGCCCCGCCGATGATCAGGCTGTAGGCGATACCGCTCCAGCGCTGGGTGACCGACTGCTTGCGCAGCCAGTGGATCAGCAGGCCACAGATGGCGAACGCCAGCACAGCGAAGAACCAGCGCTGCCAGCCTCCCTGATCTGCCAGGAAGCTGAAAGCAGCGCCCTTGTTGTAGACATGGACCAGGTTGAAGAAGGGGGTGATCTCCACCCCCGGGTAGCCAAACGGCAGCAGCTTGACCACGGCGAGCTTGCTCGCCTGGTCCAGTACGAAGGCCAGCACCGCCAGCCACAGCCAACGCAGGCCGCTTTTATGTTGAGTCATGTTCATCAGGCAAATTGACGCGTTTCGCCGTCACCCTCGACGTTGGTGACGCAGCGGCCACAGATCTCTTCGTGCCCCGCGATGGTGCCCACGTCTTCCACATGGTGCCAGCAGCGATCGCACTTGGCGGCGGCAGACTGGGCCACGCAGAGCCACAGGTCATCGCGCTCGGTTGCCACGGCCTCTGCCGGTGCGGCATCGACGCTGACTACCTTGGCCTTGGAGGTGAGCAGCACGAAGCGCAGCTCATCGGCCAATGCGTTCAGACGCGCGGCCAGCTCAGGCTTGGCGAACAGGGTCAGTTCGGCCTGCAGAGAACCGCCGATGCGCTTCTCGCCACGGGCCACTTCCAGCGCCTTGTTCACTTCACCGCGCACGGTGAGGATCTCGGCCCAGAACTCGTCGTTCAGCACTTCGCCCGCTTCCAGCCCGAACAGGCCGTCGTACCACTCCTCGGTGAACACGAACTCGCCGCGCTCGCCCGGCAGCAGGGCCCAGATCTCGTCGGCAGTGAAGCTCATGATCGGCGCCATCCAACGCACCATGGCTTCGGCGATGTGATAGAGGGCGGTCTGGCAGGAGCGACGGGCCAGGCTGTCAGCCTTGGCTGTGTACTGACGATCCTTGATGACGTCCAGATAGAAGGAACCCATCTCGATGGAACAGAACTGCATCAGCTTCTGGGTCACGCCGTGGAAGTTGTACTCGTCGAACGCGGCCACGATCTCGGCCTGTACCGCTTTGGCACGGCCCACTGCCCAGCGATCCACCACCACCATGTCGGCAGGCGCCACCATGTCGGTCGCCGGATTGAAGCCGTTCAGGTTGGCCAAGAGGAAACGGGCAGTGTTGCGGATACGACGATAGGCGTCGGCGGAGCGCTTGAGGATCTCGTCGGAGACGGTCATCTCACCGGTGTAGTCAGTGCTCGCTACCCACAGACGCAGGATGTCGGCACCCAGCTTGTTCATTACATCTTGCGGGCTCACCACGTTGCCGATGGACTTGGACATCTTGCGGCCCTGACCATCCACGGTGAAGCCGTGAGTCAGCACCTGGTTGTAGGGAGCCTTGTCTTTCATCGCCACGCCGATCATGAGCGATGACATGAACCAGCCACGGTGCTGGTCAGAGCCTTCCAGATACATGTCGGCCGGCTTGCCGTTGAACTCGGGACGGGCGTCGACCACGGAGGCGTGGGTAGAACCGGAGTCAAACCAGACGTCCAGGGTGTCGGGCACCTTCTCGTAGTTGTCGGCATCGGCGCCCAGCAGTTCGGCCTTGTCCAGATCCCACCAGGCCTGGATGCCGGACTGCTCGACCCGCTTGGCCACCTCTTCCATCAGGCGCACGGATTCCGGGTGCAGCGCCTGGGTATCCTTGTGAACGAACAGGGAGATGGGCACGCCCCAGGTACGCTGACGGGAGATACACCAGTCGGGACGGTTCTCGACCATCGCCTGGATGCGATTCTTGCCCCAGGCCGGGACCCAGCCGCTCTGGCCGTGTTCGGCAATGCCCTGAGTCTCGATACGCTCGATCTCTTCCAGGGCACGCTTGCGCAGACCCTTCTGCTCCATGCTGATGAACCACTGGGGGGTGGCACGGAAGATGATCGGGGTCTTGTGACGCCAGCAGTGCGGGTAGGAGTGGTTGAATACCTTGTGATGCAGCAGGGCACCGCGCTCGGTCAGCACCTCGACCACGGAGGCGTTGGCCTTGAACACGTGCTGGCCGGCAAACAGTTCGGTATCCGGCAGATAGACGCCGTTGCTGCCAACCGGGTTGGCCACTTCCAGACCGTACTTCTGACCGACCACGAAGTCTTCCTGACCGTGACCAGGGGCGGTGTGCACCGCGCCGGTACCGGCGTCCAGGGTAACGTGGTCACCCAGCACCACAGGTACGTCGAAGCTGTAGAAGGGGTGGTTGAAGCGCAGCAGCTCGAGTGCGGCACCCTTGGCGTAACCCAGGTTGTGGAAGTGCTCGATGCCTGCGCGATCCATCACGTCCTTGACCAGCTCGGCGGCCAGGATCAGACGCTCGGGATTGTCGCCCTCAACCTGCACCAGTGCGTAGTCGAGATCGGCGTGCATGGCGATGGCGCGGTTGGCCGGCAGGGTCCACGGGGTAGTGGTCCAGATCACGGCAGAGAGCGCGCCCTTGCCGGTGTGGCCTTCGGCGCAATCAAACTTGGCGGCAACGGCAGCCTCGTCGACGGCCTTGAAGCGCACGTCGATGGAGGGGGAGTTCTTGTCGTAGTACTCCACTTCCGCTTCAGCCAGCGCGGAGCCGCAATCGGTACACCAGTGCACCGGCTTGGAGCCTTTGTGCAGGTGGCCGTTTTCAACGATCTTGGCCATGGAACGGATGATGTTGGCTTCGGTCCCAAAATCCATGGTCAGGTAGGGGTGTTCCCAGTCACCCAGCACGCCCAGACGGATGAAGTCGGTCTTCTGCGCTTCGATCTGGGTTTTGGCGTATTTGCGGCACTCGGCGCGGAACTCGGCGGCGGAAACCTTCTCGCCCGGCTTGCCGACCATGCCTTCCACTTTCAGCTCGATGGGCAGACCGTGGCAATCCCAGCCCGGCACATAGGGGGAATCGAAGCCAGAGAGGCCCTTGGACTTGATGATGATGTCTTTGAGGATCTTGTTGACCGAATGACCGATGTGAATGCTGCCGTTCGCATAGGGGGGGCCATCGTGCAGAATGAAAGAAGGCTTACCCGCTTTGGCGCGGCGAATGGCGCCGTAAAGATCCTGATCGTACCAACGTTTCAACATGTTGGGTTCGCGTTTGGCCAGATCGCCACGCATCGGAAACTCGGTTTCCGGCAGATTCAGGGTGTGTTTATAGTCGCTCATCAGTCCTGGGTTCCCTTCTTTTCTAAAAGAGTGCTGGGTAAATGAAATTGTGGCAGCCCGAACCAGGCTCGGGCCGCCAGGGCATCTCGTTCGATCTGCTCTTTCAAGGCGGTGAAAGAGTCAAATTTCTGCTCTTCGCGCAGCTTGTGGCGAAGCAGCACCTTGACCTGCTGACCATATAGATCACCAGAAAAATCAAATAGATGTACTTCCAATCTGGCTTGTGTACCGCTCAAGGTCGGACGTACACCCACATTGGCGACACCGGGGAAAGTCTTGCCGGAACATATCACTTCCACCGCAAACACGCCACCGACCGGGACAACCTGGCGTTTGAGGGCCAGATTCGCGGTGGGAAAACCTATGGTGCGCCCCAGCTTGTCACCATGGGCCACCCGGCCGCTGATGGCATAGGGGCGACCGAGCATCAGCTCCACCTCCGCCATGCGACCCGCTTTCAGGGCCTCGCGCACCAGGGTGCTGCTGACCCGCTGGCGGGAAAGCTGGAAACTCTGGGTGCTGATCACCTCGAACCCGAAGCGCCGACCGGCCTCCTCCAGCAGGTGGAAGTCCCCTTCCCGCCCCTTGCCGAAGCGAAAATCGTCGCCGACCACCAGATAGTGCACGCCGAGTTTCTCCACCAGCAGTTGCTCGATGAAGGTGCTGGCCGCCTGCTCGGCAAAACGATGGGTGAAACGCACGCAGAGCATGCGATCGATCTGCATTCCCTTGAGGGCTTCGTACTTCTCCCGCCAGCGGCTGAGGCGGGCGGGCGCGGCACTGCCCGCAAACAGCTCCAGCGGCTGGGGTTCGAACAACATGACGCAGGCCGGCAGGCCAAGTTGGGCGGCCTTCTCCTGCAAACGGGCCAACACCGCGTGATGCCCCTGATGAACCCCATCGAAGTTGCCTATGGTCAATACACAGCCCCGGTGACGGGGCTTGATATTGTGAATGCCGCGAATAAGCTCCATCAGTGCCTTGTGCGTTGCTGCCATGGAAATCGGCGGATTATATATCAGGCAGCAGGCAGGGTCAGCCCTGCCGTTGACCCGATTTAGCCATCCCGCTCGCTTCTCGGACTCGGCCAGGAGCATCGCACCTCGTTGGCGGGCCAACTCGACAGCCCCTGAGACCGCTCCCCCATCTCCCCTGTACTGTCCCCCTCCCTTGCAGCTGGCTCCTTATTGCTGACCGGCTCTCAGGTGCCGTGGCCGGATCCCCAATGCCAAGAGGACAATGCCATACAACGCTCCGCCCAGGCAGAGCAGCAGGGTCAACTCCAGGCTGGCCTTGCCCATGCTCCAGGCACCCCATTGGGCGAGATCCGGTGACAGATAGGCCAGAAGCCCCCCCATCAAGACCGTTGCCGCCAAGAGCTTGAGGCAGAACAGCCCGGTGTTGCGGGAAGGGCGATAGACATCCTGCTGATAGAGCCCCTTGAACAGCAGTACGGCGTTCAGCGTGCCGGAGCAGGCGGTCGCCAGCGCCAGCCCGACGTAGCCGAGCGGATAGATGAAAATAAGGTTGCACACCATGTTGGCTACCATGGCCATGATGCCGATACGCACCGGCGTCCTGGTGTCCTGGCGGGCGTAATAACCGGGGGCCAGCACCTTGATGAGCATCAAGGAGAGCAGCCCCGTGGTGGAGGCCAGCAGGCTGGCACTGGACATGCTCACCTCGTGCAGACCGAACTCACCGCGCATGAAAAGCACCCGCAGTATGGGCTCGCGCAGCACGGCGATACCGACCATGGCTGGCAAGCCGAGCAGCATCACCATGCGCACCCCCCAATCCATGGTGCGAGAGAAATCCGCCGGATCCGCATCCACGTGTTTTCTGGCCAGGGCAGGCAGGATCACCGTGCTGATGGCCACCGCAAAGAGACCGAGGGGAAACTCCAGCAACCTGTCCGAGTAATAGAGATAGCTGATGGCACCGGTAGCCAGGAACGACGCCAGCATGGTGTTGATCAGCAGGTTGATCTGGCTGACCGACACGCCGAACAGGGCCGGGATCATCAGGGTACGGATCTTCACGACCCCGGGATGGTGCCAACCCCACTTGGGCCAGACCAGCATGTTGAGCTGGCGCAGAAAAGGATACTGGAACAAAAACTGGACCAGACCGCCGAGGAAGACACCGATCGCCAGGGAGAGCTCGGGGCGCTCCATCAAGGGCGCTATCCACCAGGCCGCCGCAATCATGGTGATGTTGAGGAACACCGGCGTGAAGGAGGACACGGCAAAACGGCCAAAGGTATTGAGAATGGCCCCCGCCATGGCGGTGAAGGTGATGAACCAGAGATAGGGGAAGGTGATCTTGAGCATCAGACTGGCCAACTCGAACTTCTCCGCCGCCGGTCCGCCATGCAGCCAATCCCAGAACCAGCCCCAGCCAAAGAGAGCCGTCAGGACACCGGAACCCAGCACCCCGAGCAAGGTGACCACGGTGACGATACCACCCAGGGTGCCCGCCACCGCCGCCAGCAACTCGCGAACCGCCTGCTCGTCACCGTTTTTCTTGTACTCCGTCATCACGGGCACGAAGGCCTGGTTGAATGCCCCTTCGGCAAAGAGACGGCGCAAGAAGTTGGGAATGCGATTGGCGAAGAAGAAGACGTCTGCGGCCACCCCGGCACCGAGCAAATTGGCGATGACCACATCGCGCACCAAGCCCATCACACGGGATGCCAGCGTCATTCCGGACACTATCATGCCGGATTTGATCAATTTCTTACTCAAGACGAGGCCTCTGGAACTGTCGGAAAGAAAAGAATGCTGTTAGAATCGGCCGACAGTTTAACCGTCTCCCATCTGACACACCACCGGGGGGCGGTGTTTATTTGCACAAATCATTTGACAATATGTGGTTGGGAAGGCATATTTCCGGGCCTTTTCAATACACTCGCTAAGACAGTTTTAGGAGTTTTACCTTGGCTAACATCAAATCTGCTAAGAAGCGTGCTCTTCAGTCAGAGAAACGTCGTCAGCACAACGCCAGCCGTCGTTCCATGACCCGTACCTACCTGAAGAAAGTGATCGCTGCCATCGCCTCTGGTGACAAGGCTGCTGCCACTGCCGCTTTCGCTGTTGCTCAGCCGATCATGGATCGTATGGCGACCAAAGGCCTGATCCACAAGAACAAAGCTGCTCGTCACAAGAGCCGCCTGTCTGCCCAGATCAAAGCCATGGCTTAATCAGCATCCGCTGATGAAAGCTGAAAAAACCGGCCTAGTGCCGGTTTTTTATTTGGGGTCGCTACAGTACAGTCTGTGCAACAGTCCGATCATCTCACGCACTTCATGGCTGCGCAGGGAATAATAGACCGTCTGGGCTTCCTTCCTCGTCGCCACCAGCTCATCCCGGCGCAACACCGCCAGATGCTGCGACATGGCTGACTGGCTCAATCCCAAGACTTCGTTCAGCTCGCCGACCGACAGCTCCCTATCCAGCAACTGGCACAAGATAAACAGCCGCCGTTCATTGGCCAATGCCTTGAGCAGGGTAACGGCACGCCCGGCATTCGCTTCCATCTCTTCCAATCGCATCTCACCCTCCTCTTCCAAGACTGGCATCATAGCGCCGTCACCCTCGATTTAAAACGAGAGGCTTGCCGGCTGAATGGCCGTGAAATCCTCCTGCCCCGCAAAGAGGAAGGAGAAATCACTCTCGCATACCCGCTTGACCGCAGGATGCTGGATCATCCGCTCGGCAAAGATGACGTAATACTCCTCCATCAGATCTTGGGTTTCACCCAGCAGCATCACCTCCTCCCCCTCCAGGATCTCCTCCCGATAAATGGTCGGTGCCATGAAGATGCCCTGGTTGAAGAAGCCGAACGCCTTCATCAGCGCCGCATCGTCGAATTCTCCCAGAATGCTGGGGGAAATTCCCTGCTGCTCGAACCACTGGGTCAGTTGACGACCCATGGCGGTGCGACGGCCCGGGATGAGCAGCTTGCGCTCTTCCAGGCAGGCAGGGAAAGGCTGGGAGGGCAGAGGCGCCTTGCAGAAGAAACTGACGCCGCATCCCCCCAGACGCTTGGACAGCAACCCGGCATGCTGGCTGGAGTCCACCGGGCAATCAGAGAGGATCATGTCGAGCTTGTGCTCGCTCAACTGCTCCAGGAGCAGTTCATGGGTCGACTCGAAGCAGCGCAGGTGAATGGAACCATCATTGGGGATCACGGAGAGCAGCACCCGGCTGGCAAGACGCTTGGAGAGTGCATCGGCGATGCCGACGTCGAACAGGATCTGGCTCTCCTTGCGGTAATTGACGATATCCAGCATCTCGTAGGAGAGGCTGAACATCTTGTCCGCATAGCGAAACACCAGTTGGCCAAGCTCGGTGGCCTCAAGGGAGCGCCCCTTTCTGATCAGCAACTTGCCGCCAAGACGCTGCTCAAGCAGTTTGATCTGACCGGTCACGGTCTGTGGAGTCAAAAAGAGGGCTTCCGCCGCCTGCGTGACGGAGCCCTTCTTCTGAGTCATCCAAAAATAGTAGAGATGGTTGTAGTTAAGGTGTGACATAGCACCGCAATCCCATGATATTCAATGAATCGTAAGGGTTATAAAGTGGCACTAGAGGCCATAATCAGATGTTGCGCCGCCATTTTGCCGCCATTGCTCCAGCGGATTAAGCCGGGCAGCCTCTTCCAGATGGTCGGGGGCGAAGTGGGCATAGCGCATCGTGTCACGGATGTTCGCATGACCCAGGATTTTCTGGAGAACCAGAATGTTGCCGCCGTTCATCATGAAGTGACTGGCAAAGGTATGCCGCAAAACATGGGTGAGCTGCCCATCCGGTAACTCGATCCCGGTCGTCTTCAACGCCCGCCCAAAATCCAGATAGCAGGGAGTAAACAAGCACCCACCTTTCACGCCAGCCATCAATTCATCGTAAAGCACCGGGCTGATCGGCACCGTCCGGTTTTTATTGCCCTTGGTGTTGGTATAGGTGATCCGGTACGGGGTCACCTGCGAGGTGGTCAGCGCCTCCGCCTCTCGCCAACGTGCGCCAGTCGCCAAGCAGATCTTGATGATGAGAGCCAAGTCTGGGTTGGGGTACTGCTGGGCAGCATGGAGGAGTTCAGCAATCTGCCCCGGCAGTAAGAAGGTCATCTCAGAGTCGGGCGTCTTGATGCTTGTCGTCATTTGCAACGGGTGGGCATGTTGCCACTCCCCCAACCGGATTAGCTCACCAAACACGGCTTTGAGAAATGCCAGCTCCTGATTGACCGTTCGGGCGGTGATCGCCTTTTTGGCTCCCACATTCCAGCCGTTATCTATCTCGCCAGCCATTCGCTTGGCCCGATAGTGCGCCCACATCGAGGGAGTAATGTCGATCGCCTTGGGGTTGCCCATGCCATTACAGATGATCTGCAGCTTGGCCAAGCGAACCTCACTGCGTTTTAGGGTCTGGCCGTGCAACTTATACCAGAGATCGATTAGCTCCTGCAGGGTACGATGCTCCTTCGCATCCTTCCCTAGCCAGGGCTTGGCCTGATGCTCATCCAGAATGAATCGTTCCCACGCCAACGCCTCGCCCTTGGTGACAAAGCGCTTGCGCTTGCGGGGGCCGGTGCGCCCCTGAGGGTAGATTTCAGCCAACCAAGGATTGGTTGAACCGTCAGTGAGTTTGCGGACGGTCATCAGTACAAACGAGTTTTACCGAGCAAGTGGGTGTCACTTTCTGCACCGGTGAGTTTCCCCATTTCGGTACAAGTCGAGGCAACCTCCTCAACCACATAGCCCTGCTTGCCAAATTGGTTGAGCAAAGCCACCTCGGCAACGCCTTTCAGATCATCTGCTTTCCCTTCCCACACGACTGGGCAGAGCCCCATTTTTACGACTGACTTGTAAATGACATCAGTAACCTTGGCTTGTGGCAGTACGATGCGCAGCACATCACCATTACGCTCAATTTGTGTTGGGGACCAGAGCTTCAATGCTGAGTCCAGTGCAGTGCCTGCATGACTAAAGAACGATACGAAAAGCAGGCTCATCAGATACTTCTTCATGATTGCTCCTAATGTTTTAAAACTTCTTCCCAGCCCAGACCACCCGACCAACCACATGCAGGTCTGCCCGTTGCTCTTTGGTGAAATCCCATGACTGATAGGTAGGGTTATCGCTGACCACCTTCACGTCACCCAGGGGGGAGAACTGCAGGCGTTTCACGAACAACCCGCCCTCCATCCGAATTACATGTAAGCCATCCCTCGGCGCATCGCCGTTGGCCAGGTGCAGCAGGATGATGTCGTTATCAGAGATGGTGGGCTCCATGCTGTCGCCCTTCGCCCGGATCACCGCCAGTCGGTCCGCCTTCAACCCTTCCTTTTTCAGCCACTCGGTACGGAACGCCATCGGCTCAGACTTCTGCTCGTCGCTGACAAACTGGCCATGGCCGGCCGATGCAAACACCTGGTAACTGTCGATAAAGGTGAAATCGTCATTGGCCCCCATCAATGGGCTTGGGGCCACTTCCACTTTCGGGGTATGAGCCAGGTAGTCTGCCGCCGCTTCTTTGGCTTCTTTGGCTGATTCGCCGGATGAGGGGATAGCCGTCGCGCCAGCCAAAATTCGCTCCCAGTCATCACCGCAGGCCAACCACCGGAGATCCACTCCAGAAGCCACTGCCATGGCGATAAATCGCTCTACGTTGGGTAAAGCCTCCAGCCGCTCGTACTTCAAAATCGAAGTGTCAGACATCCCTGACCTGATTGCGAATGAGCGTCGGGACTCACTGCCACGAATCTGGACGAGCCTTTCTGCAAACGCCTTTGCATCAAATGAATGCTGGTTAAGCTCTTCCATTCGTTACCACCTCTTTGGGTAATGATGGGAAATAACCCATATTCATTGTTGACATACGATAGCGCTCCGTTCATAGTCCACCTACAAATGTTGGCATCAGTCGAAGATCTCCAACCATTGTTAGCAAGGACAAGGGCTAATTAGGGCCAATAATCATCAATAGTAAGCGATGAGGCGTCATCATGACACAAATGCAACCAGCATTCACCTTTCCGGTCTGCTCCAAGGAGAAGTTCGCCGAGATGACCGGTTTCACCGAGGACTACGTCCAATCCATGATCGAGGCGGGGCGCCTTCCTATCCTGCCGAAAACCGGTCTGCGGCAAAAAGTGGTCATCAACCTCGAAGCGCTTCGGATGGAATGCCATCAAGCAGCACTTGTCTCTCGTTGAGTCTCTGTCATTCAAGGAAAGGCAACCATGTTTGAACAGACTGCATCCAAACAGCATAGCTATGAGGCTGCGTGCGCACTTTTCGCAGCAAGGTACAACCTAGCCGAGGTGGCCAGGTCAGCAGAGATTGGGGAGCAGATGCTGCGCAACAAGCTGAACCCTGACCAGCCGCATCAGCTGACGGCAAGGGATCTGGTTGCCCTCTACCACGCCACCGGCGACGACACCCTGTTTGATGGCCTGCTGTTTGACTGCGGCCTGACCGCCGTTCGTCTGCCGGATGCCGCCCAGGTTGCCCCAGATGCCCGCGCCCAGCAGGCGCTTAATGCGGGGGCCCAGATCCTGGGCGTCACGGCCCAGGCGACCACCCTCCTCGCCGGTGACCGCGTCACCAAATCACACCGAAACACCGTCGTCACCGGCATCTGGGCAGGCATCGAGCACCTTGTGCTGCTGGCTACCGAGGTCGAGGACCGCTTTCACGCCATCCCCAGCCTCGCGTGCGCCGCCGATATGGCCCGCGCCGCCATCGGCGCATAGGAGACCAGACCATGAGATTGATTTGCCCCCACTGCGGTTACCACGCGAATACCCGAAACTCCACCAAAATGAGCCCGCTGACAGGCCACGCCTATTACGCCTGTAGCAATGTCGACTGCGGCCACACCTTCAAGGCGGCATTTGAAATCGTCGGCACCATCAGCCCATCCGCCATGCCCAATCCGGCCATCGTGCTGCCGACCTGCAAGGGCGTGGGCAAAAACTGCAAAACCATGTCGAAGAGCGTCCCGCTCAAGGAGCCAGCATGAAACTTCGCGCCGAGCAGCCGGGGCTGATCCCGCTGCCGTTTTTGCTGTTCAACCGCGCCACCGTCGTCACCAGCGGCGACGAGCCGGTGATGCGCAACACCACCCGTTTCGACGGCAGTTATCTGGAAGACAGCGAGGGCCGCCGTGGCGCGCTTCGCTTCCAGCCGTGCCATCAACCTCGCCCGCACTGGCTGACCAAGCTGCTGCAGGCATAACCGGAGGGCCACCCCATGAACACCGCACAGATTTTTGAGCTCGTTCAACAACCCAGCGCCGCAGAAGTGGCGCTGGCAGAGATGCGCGCCCAGTTCGGCCGCAATGGGGCGTCCAGCCGCTGGTCACGCCTGCCGACCCGGGCCCGCGCCGTCATCTGTTACGCCGCCGGGGTGTCGACCACCCAAGCCGGGCGCGAGCTGGACCAGTTCGACTTTGACCAACAAGAGGCGATCCGCCTCGCCCTGGGTGAGCTGATGGCAACCCTGCATGAGTTTGATGGCGGCGTGCTGCACCGCCGCGAGTGGCACCGCACCACCCGCCGTATTGAGGGGCCGACCCGCAGCGAGCAGGAACAGGCAGAACACGAGAACAAGCGCCGGGCCGAGCTCAACAAGCAGGCCGGCATGTTGGAAAGCCGCAGAGCGGTTTTGCAGAAGGTGGCCGGAAGCGGCCAATAAAAAACCCCGCTATCGGTGTTGGCGCACCAGCGGGGCTTTCAATCAATCAGCGAGGTAAACCTCATGAACAATCTTACAGCAGAACAGGCGATCCGCAAAGTCGCGAACAGCCTCATTAATACCCATCGCCCACAGCTCGGGGCATGTCACAGCCTCGCCATCGAGGCGAGCCTTGAGGCGCTGGCCGAACTGGCCGACGAGCTGGCCCTGCTCGACATCTACGCCGAGCTGACCAAGCGCCTCGAGATCCTGCAGGGTGGCCAGCGGCCGCCGGTGATGTCCCTGTATTCCTCCATCACCAAATACGTCGGCGGAATGCCGTTCCTTCGAATGTTCATTACCTATGCCGAGGCCAATCCGCAGGAAGCGGAAGAATGGCTGGTCACCGATGCCAAGGCTTGCTTTAGGTGGCAGGACGATGAGCAGGGACTGGTATTCATGCCGCCAGAGGTTGAAGTCGAGCAGTTGGCTGATGGTGACCTGCCATTTATGGACGGCCCGCACATCATCGGCGTGGACATGGCGGCCCCAGTCCATGACGTCACCGTGATATTCCAGCCGCCTTTTGCCCATGAGCTGCAAGGGGGTGCCCAATGATCGCCATCACCGCCAAGCACATCGCCCCCTCTCCCGCCGATGCCGTCGCCTACCTGGTGCGCCACGGCTACATCAAGGTGCGCGGCCACTGGCTCAGAGGCCAGTGCCACGCCGCCCGTATCGAAACCCTGGCCTCTGGCCGCGCCTGTGTACTGGAAGGAGTAGCAGCATGAGCAAGGTCTATGTGAACCCCATGGCAATGCGGGCCCGTCTGGGTGCCGAGTTGGCGGTGCTGGATTTGTCAGGGGTGGCCACTGACACAGCCTGCGGTTTGGGAAATTGGTTCGACGATCTCGGCGAAGCGCTTTCTGGCGAGTTCGTCGGTGAAGTGAATACCAGCATGGTCGCCATGTCGCTTGCAGTTGGACGCATGAACGAAATGTCAGCAGTCGAGCTGAGCCAGCGTATGGATGCCTTCGAAGACACCGGAGAGCTGGTCGCGCAGTTACTGGCGGAGGTGAATAAGGTTGTTGGCCTGCGCCGAGAGGATTTGGCTGTCACTCGGTCAGCGGTGTTGCTGCTGGCGATGTATGGGGCGCTGGCATTGGCTAGCCGAGAAGCCAATGCAGACAGCGAAGATGAGGAGTATCAGGCATGAGCAACATGAAATGTGAACAGTGCGGGCGCTACCGCCTGCCGGATCCGGCCGCCTTTGGCTGCGGTGACAAGGTGACCTTCAAGCGGGTGATCCAGCGCGCCAGAACCACCCAGCTCAAAGCGGTCGATGGCGTCATCGTCGAGGCTGGCGTGGCCACTGTGACAATCCGGGTTCGGGGTGGTGACAGGGTTCAAGTCGCGCGCACCGGCATCACCATGCAGGGCGCGCCGGGTCCGCTGACCTATGAACTGTTTGGCGTCTGCCACTGTGAAGGAGGCCAATCATGAGCAGCACCACCGGCAATGTCATCGAGCGCGAGCTCTACCCTACGCCCGCCAGCGCAGTGGCTGCCCTGATGCGCTGCATCAGCTTCCGTCCAGGTGATCACTTCATGGAACCATGCCGCGCAGAAGGGAACATCTTCGATCCAGTTCCGCTGCCGGCCGAGCAAAAGGAGTGGGCCGAGATCCGCCATGGTCGCGACTACCTGACATGGGACTTTGGCCGCCAGTTCGACGTCATCATCACCAACCCGCCGTTCTCGCTGACGGAGGAGTTTCTGAGAAAGAGCCTGTACGAGCTCGAACCAGATGGCACCCTGATTTACCTGCAGCGGGTGAACTTCTTGGGCAGCAAAAAGCGCGTGCCGTTCTGGGCAGAGGTCGGCTTTCCGAACAAGACCCCGATCCTGGTTCCACGCCCACGCTTTGTGAATGGCGGGTCTGACTCCTGCGAATACAGCTGGTTTATCTGGGACAACGGCAATCGCGTGAACCTGCCGAACGGCCTGAGTCATCTGATTGCGGAGGATGCAGCATGATCCACGACTTCTGGCTCGATGCCATGTTGAGCGACGCCGCGCGCCGCCGGGAATACCAACTCGAGTTACTGGATGCCCGTCGTCGTCCCTGCCGCCCCCACCGATACATCAAAACCCTGCTGGTCATGGTGCGCGCGGCCCGCCGCTGCGAGCACCAATCTGCCGCCCGTCTGCGCCAGTCATACAACGGAGGCGCCATCTAATGACTCACCAAAAACCAGCCGGGCTTGCCCCGGCTTTAGGCGTCGTGCGCCCTGCAAACAGCCAAGCAGCATCGCAACAAGTCTACGACTTGGCGAATGTGGACCAGCAGAGCCTTGAAAAACTGGAATGGATGGCCGACGAGTGGGTAAACCGGCTGCAGGACGTCAAGGTGCGCCCTGCATTCCGAATCAACACCGCCGCCCAAGTCACGCTTGAACCCTGCACCAAGTGCCGCCAGATGGCGGTTTGCCTGCCGGTTGCGGGCCGACACGGTCGCCGCTCTTACCCCTACTGCGTCGAAACCTGCTGGCCGCTGGCCCGCGCCGCCAGTGAAACCGTGGTGAAAACCGTCCCGGCCAATGCCCGCCCCTCGATGCGCTGCAGTTGCTGCGGCGAGTTCGGCCATGTGCGTCCGGTCATCCTGGTCGGCAACCGGCTCACCAGCCTGTTTTTCTGCGAGGCCACCTGCTGGTCTGATCGGCTCGCCACCCTGGACATGGTACCGACCTGCAGCGACTGCGGCCGGTACCTGCAACCCAACGAGTATGTGAACGAAAAGTGCGGGGTGTGCCAATGATGGACTCCATCACCAACCTGCACGGGATACAGCTGCCCCAGCACTACCTGGTCGGGCACCACGCCATCAACATGGCCGGGGCGGCCGAGCAACTTGCCCGCATTGAGTGGCACGTTGCCAAGCCGCTGGCCGCGACCTTCCTGCGCCGCTACCCGGCCAATCCCAAGACCGCCAACATCTGGCTGCGCCGCATGGTCGATGCCTGCGCCGCCGCACAGAGCCGGTTCCCGGTACCGGTGATCGACCTGCGCAACGATGTGCGCCGCGAGCTGGTCGCCGCCGAGTGGGCCCGTCGCTGCCAGCAACTGCTGGCGGCGGCGGGCCATGAGCGCACCGCCACGGAGCTGTTGGCCGATATCGGGGCCCAGGCCAAGGCGTGGCACTTCTGCCCCACCCTGCCGGTTCACCCACGCACCAAGGTAGAACGCCTGCTGGGCCGCCCCCTAAGCCAGGAAGAGCGGGATGATCTGGCTGACGAGGTGGACAAGTTCGAGGGAGCCGCCGCCAGCCTGCTGGTGCGCCTGCTCGACGAGTCGTGGTGGCTGCGCAAGATCAACCGCGCCTGGGCCATCTACTGCGAGCTGATTGCCATCCTCACCGGCCAGGTGCGCAAGGGGGTCAGCCCCTACGCCAGTGCGCACGCAGTGCGTGAGTTCACCCAACGCAAGGCGGCTCAGCAGGCGTGGATGGCAGGCATGAGCGCCGTCAACGAAGAGCTGGGGCAAGAGATTGACCTGGTCGATGCGGTGATGGGCTCGGTCGCCAACCCCGAGATCCGCCGTCATGAGCTCATGGTGCGCATGCGGGGCTTTGAAGACATGGCACAGGAGCAGGGCAAACTGGGCCTGTTCCTCACACTGACCGCCCCCTCCAGCTATCACGCCTGGCGCCAGGGCAGCAAAGACAAGGCGAAGACCTACCAGAACGAGAAGTTCAACGGCGCCTGCCCGACCGAGACCAACCGCTTGCTGTGCAAGCAGTGGGCCCGCTTTCGGGCGGCACTGGCCCGCGAGGGGATCATGGCCTTCGGTTTTCGGGTGGTGGAGCCGCACCACGACGGTACCCCGCACTGGCATTGCCTGCTGTTTATCAACCCCGAGCACCAACGCGACTTTCTGACCCTGCTTGCCTACCACTTCACCGCCGCCGAACGGGCCGAGCTCAAAATGCCCAACGGCGACCAGCTCGATGCGCTGGCCGAACTGAAAATTCGCAACAAGATGCCGCGCATCAAGTGGCTGCTCGATGTGAGCAGCCCGGCGGTGGTCAAGGCCATCAACCCACGGGTGAATTGGAAGGAGATCGACCCAACCCAAGGCAGTGCCACCGGTTATATCGCCAAGTACATCGCCAAGAACATCGACGGCCACAAAGTCGGGATGGACTACGAAGCAGAGGCCCCGGTCGACCACACCACCATCGCGGTCGCGGCCTGGGCGAGCTGCTGGCGTATACGCCAGTTTCAGCAGATAGGCGGCCCGGCCGTGAGCGTATGGCGCGAACTGCGCCGCCTGGGTGACGAGGTAATCGAGTGGGATTGCATCCTGGAAGCCGCTCGCACCGCCGCCGACAACAACCGCTGGGGCGACTTTATCGACGCCATGGGCGGCATTGACCTGCCCCGCAAAGAGCACCTGATCCGCCTCTCCAAGCGCCTTGATGAAGCCGCCAACAAGTATGGCGAGGATGTGCTGCGCCTGATGGGGGTGATCACCGACATCGGCATGACCACCGCCATCACCCGCACCGAGGGCTGGCAGATAGTGCGCAAGGGGGTCAACGGGTCGGGTTTGGGCGAGCAGCGCGAGCCTGCAGTGAGCGAGCGCAGCGAGTTGCCCTCAGGCGGCGGCAGCCGCCCCCCTCGGAGTTCTGTCAATAACTGTACGGAAGGATCCAAATCAGGGGTGAAAGGATCCGCTCTGGCTAAAGAGCTGGGCCGAATGGGTCTTGATGAAAGCAACGCCGCCCTGCTGCTGCACGGCAGCATCATCCACGCCGACGGCCAATATGTGCGACTGGTCGGCGATCGACTGATTGTGACCCGCAACTGGCCGGGTGCTGGCGATGCGGTGGCCGACCAGCTGACCGCCGAGGTCGAGGCAGAGCAGGCCAGCAACCGTGCCGCCAGCAGCGACACGCTGAAACAGCAGGCCCGCGAGCTGATGCACTCCGGCGGCAACGTCACGGAATGGCTGGCAGCTCTGCCGCTGGCGCAGGCCGAAGAGGCGATCGCCATCTTCACCCGTCTGCTGGATGACGAAGAGGACCGGGCCAGTTACCAGCCCACCGAACAGGAGCAGGCCCGCGTCGCGAGCATGCAAGCCGACAACGACCGCCATCAGGCGGATATTGCCAAGGCGCGGGCGCGCCTGGGCGTGGACTAAGGAGCAGCAGTCATGACTAACACCATCACTCGCGCCGACGTGGATCGCCTGCTGCCGCTCTGCCAGCGGCTCTGGCCCATCCTCCAGCAACACCCGCCGGGATCGGCGGGTGTTGCCGCCATCACCAGCACGCTCGACAGCATGCCGGCCACTGACCGCCATCTCTGCGATCTGCTGCTCGACCGCATGGAGCGGGTCATCCGGTTCAAGGATGCCTGGTTCCCCTTCTACCAGGGCGAGCTGGACACCATCACCCCACCCAAGAAGGCAAAGCGGGTGCTGCCTGTCGGCCCAGCTCCCAAGCAAGTATGGAAGGCCACCCGGGCGCGACAGGGAGCGTTTGCCAGAAGGAGGGCTGTATGAGCAAACCAAAGGAGGCGAGGGAGCGAAAGCAGGCCCAGCGTGCGAGACAGTCAGCCCTAGACATCACTCGCGTTGAGGTTAGGATGTCAGAACGGGAGCGCCAACAACTCAACCACCTACGCATAGTTCGGGCTGGTAGCGGTCAGCCTTATTCTGCCGACGAGTACATCAGTACCCTGATCCGGCGGGACTGGGAAAGGTGGGTGTCGCAGGCGGACAATCTGAAAATGCAGGTATGTAAGCATTGCAACCACCCTTTACCTGTCGGGTGCAATGGGGCGTTTAAAGGGGAAAGCGCATGCTGGAAGACAGCAGGAGATAAAACCCTTGCACTGTAGCCAACGGGTTTTAAGAAAGGCACCAATGTGACCGGTCTTAAAATCCTTGGTGGGCCCCCCTTAAAACCAAAATCGTGACCGGACACGTTTCAACGATTACCATAACTGTCCAACGAAGAGAGGTGCCAAGTGAGTTTTAACCTATGTGACCTCCCCCGGGAGGAAAAGGCCCTGATCGAGGTCGACAAAGCGGCTGCCTATGCGGTGTGGAAGGAACGCAACGGCAAGCTGGCCACGGCAGAGCTGGACAGTTCAGCCTTCACCGGCCATCAGCTTGAGGTCTTCACCAAGGCCTTGGCAAAGTACCGGACCAGACCATAACACCATCTACCAATCAGTTTAAAAGCTCCCTCATGCAGGGGGCTTTTTAATATATTCGATGTTGTGTACCTATTATGTACATAGGAGGTACACAATAGGTATATAACTGGGGAAAAACATATGAAATACGTATGCGACACATATACAAAAGATGTGCTTTTAATATGAAATACATATCCTTTTAATATTAAGATAATATCATTTTGGTGATGGTGAATTGCTTACATGCCACCATTTAAACATTGCCCACCACACCATTGGATGGGTTATTAAAATCCAAACCGCCACTTCCATCTCATCTGGGGTGAATGTCCACGCAAGACACGGTTTCACTGACTTGTTAGGATGTTGTCCAGCTCGGACACTGAGGCATAACTATGGTTTGCCTATGGCGATGATGTTTAGGCGACCCAAGGGATTATTTAATATTTTATTTCACTAAGGCCATTGACCAATAATATTTTTGGCGCATAAGATTCGGTCCAAGCAACCAAGAAACCGCGCTCCCTTCGCTGAGGGTGGCATCGTTTTATCTGCGTGAAAATTCTTTCGATGGTCACTATCCAGTGGTCAGCGATTTTTAATGAACCTCTGTCGGGAGTACATGAATGCAAGAGCCATCCATCGAAGCTATTTTGGAAGACCTGTATTTTATCGCTGGGAAAATCACTGACGATCACCGCCCAATGCCGCTTGGGAGAGTCGAGTCAAGCATACGACACCTGGTGGTGCTTGCCATGAAGGCCCTGGATGCCCAGCGCAAGTCCCACACCATTCACTGAGTGAGGCTGGCTATGCCTTCACCACCGGCAGCTCGCCGATCGCGGTGGTATAGCGGGGGCTTAACTGCTCCCGCTTCATCATCCACTCCCGGGTGTCGCGGCCGCGGGCTGCGAAGTAGACCTTCCCCAACCGCCCCTGATTGATCTTGTCGATGACCTGCATCAGCGCCTCGCTGCGCGGGGATTGCTGCTGTGCGGCGAACAGGTCGCCCTGCTGCATGCTGGCGGGGGTGAAGTCGGCCAGCATGACGCCCCCTTTCTGGTATCGTTGCTCATCGCGCCAGATGCGGGGGAGGAGTTCCGGGATCAGGGCCAGCAGCGCCCGGGTGTCATGGGTGGGCATCGCCAGCTTGGTGCTCACCTGGTTGCCATAATAGGGCTCCCGGTCGCTGAACGGGCTGGTGCGAATGAACAGGGTCACGTGCCGGCAGCACATCCCCTCCACCCGCAGCTTCTCGGCGGCCCGCTCCATGTAACCGGCCAGCGCCTGGTGCATGGGGCCGATCTGGGTGATACGCTCCCCAAACGAGCGCGAGCAGATGATCTGCTGTTTGGCCTGGGCCTCTTGCTCCAGCTCGGCGCAGGGGATCCCTCGCAGTTCCTGCACCGTGCGCTCGACCACCACGCCATAGCGGCGCCGCAGCGCCTTGGGATCAGCGGCGACCAGGTCGGCCACGGTCTTGATGCCCTGGGCCTCCAGCTTGGCGGTGAGCCGCCGGCCAATGCCCCATATCTCGTCCACCGAGGTGATCGCCATCAGCCGGGCGCGCCGCCCTTCATCCCGCAGATCCACCACGCCGCCGGTGGCGGGCCACTTCTTGGCGGCGTAGTTGGCGAGCTTGGCGAGCGTCTTGGTGGGGCCGATCCCGACCCCAACCACAAGCCCCGTCCACTGCTGCACTCGCTCGCGAATCTGGCGGCCATAGGCCACCAGGTCGCCCGCCCAGGACTCGCTCAGTTCGATAAAGGCCTCGTCGATGCTGTAGACCTCCACTGCCGGGGCCATCCCCTCCAGAATGGTCATCACTCGGTTCGACATGTCGCCATAGAGGGCGTAGTTGCTGGAGAACCAGACCCCGCCCATGGCCTCGAAGAATTGACGGATCTGGAAATACGGCACCCCCATCTTGATGCCGAGGGCCTTGGCCTCTGCCGAACGGGCCACCACGCAGCCATCGTTGTTGGAGAGCACCACGATGGGCCGCCCCTTCAAGTCTGGGCGAAACAGCCGCTCGCAACTGGCGTAGAAGTTGTTCACATCGACCAGGGCAACAGCACAACGCTTGTTCATGGGCTGTCCACCTGGTGCACGACAAAGGCCACCACTCCGAAGATTTCCAGCTCCTGCCCATCGTTGAAATGAATGGGGCGATAGGCCCGGTTGCCAGGGAGCAAGGCGACGGTGGGCTCAAGCTGCAGTTTCTTCACCGTGAACTCGCCATCCACCGCAGCGACCACCACGCTGCCGTGACGCGCCTTGCGACTACGGTCGACGACCAGCAGGTCGCCATCGCGGATCCCGTGGTCGACCATGCTGTCACCGGCTGCCCGCACAAAGTAGGTGGCCGCCGGGTGCACCACGCACAGCTGATTGAGGTCGATGGTCTGCTCGGTGTAGTCCTGCGCCGGCGACGGAAAGCCGCAGGCCACCGGGGAGAGGAACAGGGGGAGTTCCAACAGGGGAGCATCTGGGGTGGGTTGAGCAAACATGCGAGGTATCTCGATTGGCTGTATAAAAATACAGTATAGCAAGCAGCCCAGAGAGGATCACCGTTAGACGTTTGGGTCCAGTCATTCTGAATACATGCAGCAGTGTGCTGGAGATCAAAATCGAAGCTAAATGTCGTGGAAGAAAGACTCATAAGAGAGCACTGTTGATACTTGTCGCAACAATGCCCGCAATATAACTGGAGCAAAAACTGATGATAATTGCCAGGGTGACATATTTTGTACATTGCACTAATGCTGATGATTAAGGCTGTTCGTAGCTACTTCA
This sequence comes from Aeromonas sp. s9, assembly GCF_040907765.1. Taxonomy (NCBI): domain Bacteria; kingdom Pseudomonadati; phylum Pseudomonadota; class Gammaproteobacteria; order Aeromonadales; family Aeromonadaceae; genus Aeromonas; species Aeromonas sp. s9. The sequence continues at coordinate 150,219 of NZ_JBFOCK010000072.1, read as the reverse complement.
ATGTTTTCCAATAAACCGGAAGGTTTCATCAAAGGAGGTATTAATGGCCGTAGTTGTTTTGTTAGGAGCTGGAGCTAGCTTCGGCAGTATCGGTGTAGACCCATATCCACCACCATTGGGTAAACAACTGTTCTCTGATTTGGTAGAAAAAAATGGTGCAGCAGCAGCCTTGCCAGACTACATCAAAGAAATATTCAACAATAATTTTGAAGAGGGCATGGCTGAATATTACAAACATTCAAATGGAAATATAATGTCATTTCAACGTGAATTGGCAGAGTATTTAGCCTCTTTTATTCCTACGGAATCAAATGTATATGTTAACCTAATTAATAGCTTAGGCCGTAATCGGGTAATCTATAGCAGTCTTAATTATGACTTGCTTTTTGAGATGTCAGCAGCAAGCCTAGGTTTACATACATATTATTCATCAACATGCCAAAGAGATGGTGTTAGGCTGTTAAAAATTCATGGTTCAAGTAACTTTTGGCCAGACATCCCGACAGGAATGTTTAGAAATTGCCAAATATATGGAAGTGGACGTGCTGATATACAAGCCCCTATAAAGCCTTTAGGTAGATTGGATACACTCAAAAAATGTGCGCTAGAGGATAGTGTGGCACCTGCTATCGCTATGTTTGCTGTTGGTAAGAAAGTAACTATTAGCCCTGACTACGTTGATAATCAGTACAACATGTGGAAGCAGCAGGTGCTCGGTTCTTCAAAGATATTTATTATCGGTGTTCGGGTACACGAAGTGGATGAGCATATATGGTCATTGCTAGGTAAGATGAAAGGCAGTGTTACCTACTTTGGTTTAGATGGAGATAAACCGGAGTTTGAAACATGGAAAAAAAGATGGAATAAGAAAAATGCATATTTCTATAAAAGCAACTTTGAACAATCAGTGCAGATTATCAAGCGAATACACCGAACTTAAATGCAAGAATGCATTTGCATTGACAAGAGTGAAAGGATCTGACGGAAAGTGAAGGATCGTAAAAAGGATCTAATGGGACGTGCGCGCCCAGTGCTGGCGCAGGGAGTAGCCACCCGGCCACAGTCTTTCACCCGCATGATTTCCCACACATGAAGCGCGCAGGCGAGGCGGGGTCCCGATTGCGCGCCAGCGGTGCTGGCAGGGGGCAGCAGGCTGCGCCAGCCGCTCAGGATGCGCGTGAAAGGATCTGCGAGGGTGCAAGGATAGCCAGCATCGGTGATGCAGCAGCGGGCCGCTGATGCGGCCATGTGAGGGGCAAAAGAAAACCCCGCCAGGTGGCGGGGTGGTCGGGATGCACAGGCCGGGTCAGCGCAGCATGTCGCCTTGGCTGGCCTGCTCGATGCCGGCGGCCAGCTTGTAGGGGTTGAACCGGATCACCTCCTCCCCTGCCCAGTCATTGAGCGCCAGCAGGCTGGCCTTGATGCTGTCGATCTCGTTGATGTCGAACACCTGGGCGGCCTTGGTCACATCGCCGAACCCGCCCGTGCTGTTCGGCATCACTCCCATCAGCTGGGGCGGTACCCGGTGGGTGGCCAACTGGTCGTCGCGGCTGACGTTCTTGATGGAGAGAAAATCATCCTTGGCCGCCACCTCGGCCACCGGGATCAGCTTCACCCCGTCCTTGCTGCCGTTCGGGGTGTAGAGCAAGAGGTTGCGGAAGTTGCCGGGCCCCTTGCTCTGGCGCAGCGCCTCACGCAGGGCCGCAATGTCGCCCTCGTTCTGCACTGCGTCGGTGATGTGCATGATGAACCCAGCGTGGGATCCATTCTCGTAATACTTGCGGCGGAACAGGGTGGCCGACTCGTTGAGCAGGGTAGAGTTTAGCCCGCCGACATAGTCGGGGATGCCGTAGATCTCCTGGTTGATGTCGCTCTCCATCACATGGCCCACCCGCCCGGCCGGCAGCGCCTGCTCCTGCCCGGGCTGGGCAATCCACCAATAGGTGTCCAAGTCCAGAGCCCGCCGGGTGTATTTAGCCCGCAGGTGGTCATAGCGCAGCACCCCGCCGAGCCGGTTCTGCACAGCCTGCAGATAGCCGTTGCCGAAGATCAGATAGTCCAGCGCCAACCCGGTGAAGGCGGCCAAACTCAGTTTCGGATGCGGGATGAAACAGGAACGCAGGATGTTGCGCTTCACCTGGATGGCCGAGGCGTGATGCACCCCGGCCCGATAGACCCGAGACAGCCCATTGAGGGAGAGGGGCGGCTCGTACCAGCGGCCGTTGTGCATGGCCTCCAGGTAGTCGAACACCTCCCGTTGCGATAAGACGGGCACCGGCTCGCCAAAGCTGAACGCCTCGATGGCCGCGCCGGGTTTCTGGGTCGCCGTCATCGGCGAGGTATGGCGCTGTGGGCGGCGCTTTCTCATGCGAAAATCTCCATCATGCTGGTATTGGCACCGGTGGCACCTGCCAGCGGTTCGTGTAACAGGGCCTGCATCGTGGCCCAGGCAATATCGGCGTGGCTGGTTTCCTCTGACCGGCTGGCCTCAAAGGTCGGCAGCTTGCCGCCCGCGGTCACGGCGCGGCGGATGCTCATGAACGCCTGGGCGAGGTCGGTCCAACCGCTGTCAAACTCCAGCCGCCCCTTGTTCATCACATCCTGCGCCTTCATCACCATCTGGATTTTCACGCTCGGGTTGTACTGGATAGGGGTCGCCGCCGGGTAGAACTGCTTCACCAACTGGTAGACCCCCTCCCCGATCCCGGTCGTATCGATGCCGATGTAGCACACGTTGTAGCGCTCGCACATGGCCTTGATGGCTCGCGCCTGGGCGTCGAAGTCCATCCCGCTCCAGCGGTGGCGCTCCAGCACCCGGAACTTGCCGCCGGGCACCGCCGGCGGAGCCAGCACGGCGCAACCTGCGCTATCCCCCTGCCCACCCTTGGCCGGGTCATAGCCGATCCACACCGGCCGGCTACCCAGCGGACGCAGGGCAAAGGGCTTGTAGTCGTCCCACAGTTCCCAGCTGTCGACCATGCAGCGCTGCAGGGTGACGAGCGGGAACACGCTCGAGGTGTCATCCATGAAGATGCACATCAGCAGGTTGAGGTATTCCTCCTCGGAGTACTCGCTGCGCAGCTGATCCAGGTCGAACAGGTCGCAGCCACCGCGCACCGCATCTTCGACCGTGACAATCTGCCGCCACTGACCATCGGCGCACAGCTTACCGCTGGCAAGATTGGCGTGGCTCAGGTCAATCTCGACCCGGTCTGCCTTCGCCTTGCCACGGTTGAAGTTGGCGCCGGACCAGAACGCATAGGCGGGATGGGAAAGGCTGGATGGGGTGGAAATGTAGGTCTGGCGCCACTTCTTGTGCATCGCCATGCCGGAAGCCACCTTGCGGAACTCCAGGAAGCCATGGATCCAGAAGTACTCATCCATGTAGATGTTGCCGTGGTAGCTCTGGGCGGTGCGGGCGTTGGTGCCGAGGAAGTAGAGGTGCGCTCCGTTCGGTAGCACCATGGGGTCGCCCTTGAGCTCCACCCCCTCCTCCTTGGCAAACTGGATGATGTACTGCTTGAACACATGAGCCTGCGCCTTGCTGGCCGACAGGAAAATCTGGTTGCGCCCGGTGACCAGGGCATCGATGAAGGCCTCGAAGGCAAAGAAGTAGGTCGCCCCAATCTGGCGAGACTTGAGCAGGTTGCGGATCCTGTGCTGGTTGCCAGCCTCGTACCAGGTGCGCTGGTAGCCAAACATGGTGGACTCGAAGCGCTCGATCAGCCGCTCTTGCTGTTCGGGCTCCACCACATTGCGCTCGGGTGCCTTCTTCGGCCCCTTGTTGCGGTTCGCCACCTTGGGGTTGAGGTCGGCCTCGTTGCCGCCCTTGCTGTATTTGTTGACCCGGGCGATGCGCTCCAACTGCCTGCCCAGCAGGTCAATCTCCTTGAAATCGCCGCCGGTTTTCACCTCCTTGGCGATTAGCTGGCACATCCGCGCCTCGATGGCGAAGTCGACCCGGTCAATGGGTTTGATGTCATCCCAACCATCGCGGGATTTCCAGGTGCCGACCGTCCCCTCGGGGGTCGCCAGCAGCTCCGCAATGGCTCGGATCTTGTACCCCTGAAAGTACAGGTGCATGGCCTGCCTGCGGGGTTCGATATGGGGGAAGAGTAAGGGTGCTGTCATGGCGCCAGTCTACCCAGCCACAACCCATCCAAACGCCACCCCGCCAGTGTGCCAGCGCCGTACACACTGGCCGCCGATTGCACGAGCCAGCCTGTCACCCAGACCATAACCGCGACAACACCACCCAATCACCAAAGGGATCCCAGCTCATGCCTAAGTCCAAATTTTTCCGCGTCGCCGTCGAGGGGGGCACGACCGACGGGCGCACCATCACCCGCGAGTGGATTGAACAGATGGCCAAGCGCTACAACCAGTCCACCTACGGCGCGCGGGTCAATATGGAGCACATCCGGGGCTATGACCCGAACGGTCAGTTCAAGATGTACGGCGACATCACCGCAGCCAAGACCGAAGAGGTCGACATGGAAGGTGAAAAGCGCCTGGCCCTGTACGTGCAGATCGACCCCACCCCCGAGCTGGTCGAACTGAACAAGAAACGCCAGAAGGTTTACACCTCCGTCGAAATCCACCCCAACCTGAACGAAAAGGGCGCCTACCTGATGGGGCTGGCCGTCACCGACAGCCCGGCCAGCCTTGGCACTGAAATGTTGGAGTTCTGCAGCAAGGCGAAGGTCAACCCGCTGGCCGAGCGCAAGTATCACCATGACTGCCTGTTCACAGAAGCGCTGGAAACCGTCATCGAATTTGAAGACGACAGCGACAAAGGTCCCGGCCTGCTGGAGCGGGTTACCGCCCTGTTTTCCACCCACAAGAAACAATCCACCGCCGATTTCAGCGACGTGCACCAGGCCGTCGAAACGGTGGCAAAAGAGGTCACCAGCCTCGATGCCGGCATGCAGAAGAAGTTCACCGAGCAGGCCCAGACCATCACCAAGCTGACCGGCAAGCTGGACGCCACCGCCAAGGCACTGGCCGATCTCACCGCCACCCTGGAAGACCAGGAAGATTTCAGCCACAAGCGCCAGCCGGCCACCGGTAGCGATGGCGCCACCATTCAAACCGACTGCTAAGGACCATGCCCAATGCGTAACGAAACCCGCCAGAAGTTCAACGAGTTCACCGGCCAGGTGGCCAAACTCAACGCCATCTCCAACGCCATGGTGCAGTTCAACGTGCAGCCCAGCGTCCAGCAGACCCTGGAAACCAAGATGCAGGAGTCGGTCGAATTCCTGCAAATGATCAACGTCATCCCGGTACCGGATATGAAGGGGCAAAAGGTGGGTATCGGTATCGGCAGCACCATCGCAGGCCGCACCAATACCAGCGACAAAGACCGCGAGCCCAATGACCCGAGCGCCCTCTATCCGCATGACTACGAGTGCGCAAAGACCAACTACGACACAAGCCTGGGTTACAACAAGTTGGATATCTGGGCCAAGTTCCCCGACTTCCAGACCCGTATCCGCGACGCCATCCTCAAACGCCAGGGGCTGGACCGCATCATGATCGGCTGGCACGGCACCAGCGTGGCGCCGGACACCAACCGCACCAACCACCCCATGCTGGAAGACGTCAACATCGGCTGGCTGCAGCACATCCGTGTGGATGCACCGGCCAAAGTGATGGATGAAGGTACCGCAGGCTCCGGCAAGATCTACATCTACCAACCGAAGAACGACGCAGACACCAAAGAAGGCGACTATCACAACCTCGACGCCCTGGTGTTCGATGCCGTCAACGAGGCAATCGCCCCATGGTATCAGGACGATACCGACTTGGTGGTCATCTGCGGTCGCAAGCTGTTGGCCGACAAATACTTCCCCATCATCAACAACGCTGACAACAACCAGGACAAGCTGGCCGGTCAGGTGCTGGTGAGCCAGAAGCAGATCGGCGGCCTCAAAGCCGTGCGCGTCCCCTTCTTCCCGGATGATGCCATGCTCATCACCACGCTGGAAAACCTGTCCATCTACTGGCAGGAAGGCGCCCGCCGCCGTCACATTGAGGAAGAGCCAAAGCGCGACCGCATCGTCAACTACGAAAGCTCCAACGATGCCTACGTGGTCGAGGATTACGACTGCGTCGCCCTGATCGAAAACATCGTCATCGGGCCGAAACCGGCCGCCGGCGGTTAAGGGGGCGATATGACACCTGCCCGTCGCAACCGCGAACGCAAACTGGCCGCCCTGCAAGGGGCGGCCAATCCTCAGTTCGACCAACAACGCGCCAACGCCTACGAGCTGCAGCTGATGCAGCTGGCCGAACACCGCCGCACCCTCAAAGGCATCCAGAGCATCGAACGCAAGATCGACGCAAAGCGCCCCATGCTGGCCGTCTATCAGCCGTGGATTGATGGCGTGCTGGCCGCCGACCGGGGCGGACAAGATGACGTCCTGGTCACCGTCATGCTCTGGCACCTCGACACCGGCGATCTCGAAGGGGCCCTACCCATGGCCTCCTACGTGATCCGCCATGGCCTGAGCACCCCCGATCGCTACGAGCGCACCGCCGCCACCATGATTGCCGAAGAGGTCGCCGACACCGCCATCAAGCAGCAAGAAGCCAGCGCGGGCCCATCCCTGCCACTGCTCAATCGCTATCTGGCCCTGTTGGCCGACTGCGACATCTTCGACCAGGTGCGCGCCAAGCTGCACAAGGCGGTGGGCCGTGCCTGCCTCGCCGATGGGCTCAAACAGCAGGCCGCCGAGCACTACCGGCGCGCCATCGAGCTGCATGACAAGGTCGGCATCAAAAAAGAGCTCGAAGTGCTCGAGCGCGAACTGAAAAAAGAACAGCAGCCCGACGCCACTGGCGGCGGCAGCTAACCGAGCGAACCCCGCACCCTGGGCGGCTCGGGCCTGACGAATGCGTTTCGCATACCAGACGGCCCGACCACCGCCCAACAAGCGGAAAAGGAACACCATGAGCACCGGATTCATTGCCAATGCAACCACGTCGCCAGCCGAAGGGGAGATAGACTCCATCCCCTTCTGGCCGGCGATCTCGCTGCCTGACCTGCGCGACACCGTCCGGCTCGATGGCACCGTCACCACGGCCCGCCTCAAGCATGCCGTGATCGACGCCATCACCAGCGTCAACCGGGATCTGGCTGACTGGCGCCGCGCCCGTGAGGCAGAAGGGGTCGCCACCCTGGCCGCCGTACCGGGCGAGGTCATCAATGGCGAATCGGCGTACCTGCACAGCTACCGGCGCGCCGTCTATGCCATGACCCGCGCCAACCTGCTGGAGCGTTACACCGACTACAGCGCCACCGGTGATGGCGTCAAAGGGGCCGATGCCAAAATCATCAGCTCTGACGACCTCTACCGCGACGCCCGCTTTGCCATTCGCGACATCCTCGGTACCACCCACATCACAGTGGCTCTCATCTGATGGAGCTGCGCAGCCAACAGGGTGACACCCTCGACCTCATCCTGTTCCGGCACTACGGCTACACCGCAGGCATCACCGAGCAGGTGCTCGCACTCAACCCCGGTTTGGCCGCGCTCGGCCCCATCCTCCCGACCGGAACCCTCATCACAATGCCAGCGGCCCCCACCCAGGCCGAGCAGCCGCTGATCCAGCTATGGGACTGACCATGAGCCGCCTCGACGACGAACTCGAACGATTGGCCGACATCAGCGAGCAGCAACTCGCTGCCCGCATCCACGCCGCCCGCATCAGTGGCACCGGCCCGCACTACTGCATCGACTGCGAAAACACTATCCCGCAGGCGCGCCGTGAAGCGATCCGGGGCTGCGAACGCTGCGCCGAGTGCCAGACCATCCACGAATTTCAAACCGCTCGCCACTACGGCGGCAAACGATAGGAGAGCACGATGCCAGAACCCATTTCATCCAGTGCAGCAACCAGCACCCTGAGCGCCTTGGCGTTGCTGTCCCTCTTCCCGGGCGTTGACCCCGGCGTCCTGCTCGGTGCATTCGCCGGGGCGCTGGTGTTCATCGCCACCACCGCCGAGCTGGGCAACCTGCGCAAGGCGGGCCTGTTCGTTGCCGCCTTCGTGGCGGGGGCACTGGCGGCGCCGCTGGTTGCCGCCATGTTGGCCAGCGTGCTGCCACTCAGTGTCGAAGTCCCCAGGGCTGTAGGCGCAATGCTGGCCTCGGCGCTGGCCGTCCACCTGTTGCAGTGGATCCTGCGCAAAACGCCGGAAGACCTACTCAAACTCCGCAAAGGGGGCTGACATGCTGACCATCCTCTACGCCATGATCTGCGCCGCCATCGCCCTGCGACTGGCTACCTTCAACCGCAACGGGGGCGACTACCGCCCCCTGCCTGCCCTGCTGGCTTGGGTCATCACCGTCGCCGCCGGGTCCGTGCCGCTGCGCGCCCTGCTCGGTGTAATGCCAGCACCAGATCCAGCCGCCGTGCTGCTGGCCGTCGTACTGCTCACCGCCCTGATCGGCTCTCGCGGATCCGTCATGCGCCTGCTGCCACGCCGTCGCCAGCAACCGACCACCGCCAGCCACCTGAACGGGAGGTTTCAACCATGAGCCTGAAAAAAGGGGATACCGGCGCCGCCGTCGCCGACCTGCAGCGTCGCCTGGCCAAAGCCGGTTATCCGCTCGATCCGGATGGCTGGTTTGGCGATGCCACCGAGCGCGCCCTGCTCGCCTTTCAGCGGGACCATATGATCACCGCCATCGGCCAGGCTGGACCCCGCACCATGGCCGCCCTGCTCGGCAGAGAGCGGGGCAACCAGTTACGCATCGGCGACATGCAGGCTGGCGCTGACCTGCTGGGCATGCCGCTGGCCACCATGGCCACCGTCGCCCAGGTCGAGAGCATCGGCGAGGGGTTCACCACCGACATGCGCCCGGTGGTGCTGTTCGAGCGGCATGTGTTCTACAAGCAGCTCACCCAGCACCTGGGCAAGGCCGCCGCCGACCAGATGGCCGCCCATTACCCCAACCTGGTCAACCCCAAGCGCGGCGGCTATGCGGGCGGGGCGGCCGAGTGGGAGCGGCTGCAACTCGCCATCAGCCTGCACCGGGATGCCGCCATCGAGTCGGCCAGTTGGGGGATGTTCCAGATCATGGGCTTTCACTGGCAGGCGCTGGGCTTTGCCTCGGCCAGCGACTGGCAGACCGCCATGCAGCGCAGCGAGGTGGACCACCTCACCGCCCTGTGCCGCTTCATCCAGCAAGATCCCGCCATGCACAAGGCCCTGCAGGGCCGCAAGTGGGCCGACTTCGCCCGCCGCTACAACGGCCCGGCCTACAAGGACAATGACTACGACACCAAGCTGGCCAAGGCATACGACCATTTTGCCAAGGTCTATCCGGTGAAGGAGGTGGCAGATGCCTCGGCCTAAGTGCGGTCACTTGGTAGGGAAAACCTGCACCAAGCTGGATGCGAAGTGTCTGGAATTGCGCTGGCTTGGTGGCTGCGTGGTCTGCCCGTTCAGAGGATGTAACCAGAATAATCCGCAGCCCACCCCACCACCGAGGAAACCGTAATGGCATTAGTACGCTCCCCCCTTACCTGGTTGCTGCTGGCACTAGCCATCGCCTTGGCTGGCTGGGGCTGGTCGGCCCGTTCTGCCGCCAAGGCTGAGGGCCAAGTCTCCACCCTGCAAAGCGACCTCAAGGCCGCCAACGACAAGGCCAAAGAGGCCGAGCAGCGGGAGAAACTCAAAGACGGGGTCATCGATACCCTCACCGGCGAGCTGGACGCCCAGGCAAACGCCGCCGCCACGCTGCAACGCCAGCTTGGCGATCTGACCATCACGGCCGCCACCCGGGCCGACACCATCAAGAGGCTCAAACGTGAAAATGCTGAACTCAAGGAGTGGGCTGATCGCCCTCTGCCTGATCCTGTTGTCAGGCTGCTCCAGCGCCCCACCCTCACCGGCGCCGCAGATTATCAGGCTCACCTGTCCAGCCCCGGCGCCCTGCCAACTGCCGGCAGCCAGCCCGGTCAATAACGGCGACCTGCTCGACCAACTGACCCAGACCGAGGCCGCCTGGGCCGCCTGCGCCGCCCAAGTAGACAGCCTCATCGCCTGCCAGCAACGCCACCAGTACAGGAGGGAAAATGGAAAAGCCAAAACAGATCCGTGAGGTACTGACCCGCTGCGTGCCCCACCTCAAGACCAACCCCGACAAGCTGCACATCTTCATCGCCCCGGGCAATGTCGAAAGCACCGGCGCCCGCTCGCTCTCGTTCGAGTGGCAATACCCCCTCACCATCGGCATCGAGGACTTTGCCGGCCACCCGGACCAGATCATGGTGCCGCTGCTGGCCTGGCTGCGCCAACACCAGCCCGAGCTGATGACCAACGACGAGCAGCGCAAAGAGGGCATCACCTTCGAGGCGGAATACCTCGCCAATGACCTGATGGACCTCATCATCACCGTCAAGCTGACCGAGCGGGTCAAGGTGTGGCAGAACGAACAGGGGATTGGCTGGGAGCATCTGCCAGAGCCGCCAGAAGACCCCTATGACGGCATCACTTGGGAACTCTTTATCAACGGGGAGCATCAGCCATGGCCGCCGACGACCTGAACCGCCTGACCCATTGGGCCGATGGCCTGCTTGCCAGCATGGAACCCGCCGCCCGCCGTCAGTTGGCGGGCGAGATAGCCCGCACCTTGCGCGCCAGCCAGGCCCAGCGGATCCGCGCCAACCGCCAGCCAGATGGCAGCCCCATGGCCCCGCGCAAGCCTCAGCCCAAGCTGAAAAAAAATCGGGGGCGCCTGCGCCGCAAGATGTTCTTCAAGATAAGCAACCCCGCCTGGCTCAAGGCCCGCGCCAATGAACATCAAGCCGTGGTCGAGTTTGTCGGCACCGCCAACCGGCTCGCCACCATTCACCAACATGGCCTCAAAGACCGCATCAAGGGCCGCGAGATCTCATACCCGGCGCGGGAACTGATCGGCATCACAGAACAAGAGCGGGACCAGCTAGAAACCACCCTGCTCGCCCACCTCACCAAAGGGCTGTAACCAACGCCGCCAGTGTGCCAGCGTCGTACACACTGGCCGCCCCTCGCCTTACTCGCCATTGCCCAAAACAATGGCCCCATGCAACCGACCCCGACCGAACTCCAACGCCTGATCGACAACCTGATCCGCATCGGCACCGTCACCGCCGTGCGATCAGGGGAATGTCGCGTCAAAACCGGCGACCTCATCACCAACTGGCGGCCCTACGCAGCAGCGCGGGCCGGGAAGAACCGCACCCGCCATCGCCTCTCCATCGGCGAACAGGTGCTGATGCTCTCGGTCAGCGGCGATTTGCGCAATGCCTACATCGTCGGCCCCATCAATTGCGCTGCCTTCCCAGAACCCTTGGCAGGCGATGACAATCCGGATCTCGACCGCACTGAATACGCTGATGGCGCCGTCATCGAGTACAACCCGGCCACCGGGGCGCTCAATGCGATCGGCATCAAGCGCGCCACCCTCTCGGCCTCGGTGACCGTCAAGCTCATTACCCCCATGGTGGAATGCACCCAGGCGCTCAAGGTCGGTTCAACCATCGAGGCGGGCGGCAAGATCACCGCCCCCAGTGCCAAGATTGGCGGCATCGAGGTGACCACCCACAATCACGGCAACGTCAGCACCGGCAGCGGCACTTCCGGGGGCCCGCAATGAACTGGCTCGGCATGAACGCCGCGAGCGGGCGCGCCATCAGCGCCACCGACCACATCATCCAGTCGGTGCGCGACATCCTGATCACCCCGGTGGGATCCCGCGTCATGCGCCGCGACTACGGCAGCGAGCTGTTTTACCTCATCGACCAGCCACAGCATCAGGCCACCCGCCTGCGCCTGATGGCCGCCACCGTGCAGGCCCTCATCAACTGGGAACCCCGCATCACCATCACCCGGGTCGATGTGCTGGGCGGCGGCATGGATGGCGCCCTCACCGTCGAGCTCACCTGGCAGCGCAAGGACGGCGGCACCCCTGAATCAGCCAGCATCCCAATCACCACAGGCACCCCATCATGACCATCAATATGTCAGCCCTGCCGGCGCCGCAAGCGGTGGAAGAACTCGACTTCGAAACCATCTTTGCCGAGCAAAAAGCGTGGGTGATTAACCAGTGGCCGCACCTCGCCCCTGCGCTCGAACTCGAATCCGAACCGCTGACAGTACTGCTGCAAGCCTGGTCATATCGCGAACTGATATGGCGCGCCCGCCTCAACGACGCCCTGAAAGCCAGCATGCTGGCATGGGCACAAGGGGATGATCTCCTTAACCTCGCCGCCTTCTTTGACCTTGAAAAAGCAGAAGGTGAAACGGATGACCAGTTGCGTGCACGTTGCACCCTCTCTCTGCGTGCACTATCCACAGCGGGGCCTGAGGATTCATACCGCTATCACGCCATCGCCACCGATCCGGCTGCCATCAAAGATGCCGACGCCCACAACGGTGGGGCGGGAGTCGTGAATGTCGCCGTGCTGGCCCGTGCCGGTAATGGCACCCCATCGGCAGCGCTGTTGGCCAAAGTGCGGACCAGACTCAACCACAAAACAATCCGCCCGCTAAACGACACCGTCAGCGTTATCCCGGCGCACATTGTGCCAGTGGTTATCGACTATCAAATCATCCTGCCGGGTCTACCTGACGACGAACACAGCCTGAACGTCGCCCGCCAGCGGCTGGCAGACTACTGCACAACCACCAATATCATTGGCGGCACCATCACCATCGCAGACATCTACGCCAGCCTGAAAAACGCCGGGATCAGCAACGTCATCCTGCGCAGCCCGACCGCCGACATCACCACCAACCGCGAATCGGCCCCCTATGTCAGCAACATCCGCGAAGAGGTGACCTATGCCTAACCTGCTGCCACCCTCTGCGACCGCGCTATCGCGCACCCTCGACCAACTGGCAGAGCTGCGACTGGATCAGCCGCTGCCGCATCGCCATAGCTGGAACCCGTGGCACTGCCGTGCCGATCTGCTCGGCCCGCTGGCATGGGGATTGGGTGTCGATAACTGGGACAACCTGATGACCGAGCAGGCGCGCCGCCAAGCCTGCGCTGATGCCATCCATATCCATCGCCTGCGCGGTACCGTTGACAGCGTCGAGCGCGCCATTCGCACCGCTGGCTATGAAAATATCGAGCTCGAAGAGGGGCTGCCGCCGGTCACGCACAACGGCCAGCAGTTGCGCAACGGCCACGAACTCTATGGCTCTGGCGGTCGCTGGGCCATGTACCGCGCCAACGTCAACGTGGGCGACCACGGCACCATCAGCGCGGCAGGCAACCGCCGCTTGCGCCGCATCCTGGAAAAAACCGCCCCCGCCCGCTGCCAACTGGTCGGCCTGCGCTTTAGCGATGACACCAGCGATCGTATCACCACCGTAGAACGGGTCACCGAACAGGCCGCCATCACCAGCGGCGAAGTGCTGCCGTGGGGTCGCCGCCGTGACGGCGCCATCAATCGCGATCAAGCCATCGTATTGCGCCATCAGGGTTCTATCACCCGCGCTGGCGCCCAGCGCCGCAATGGTGGCCTCATCACCGGTGAAACCCGCGCCAACCAGTGGGATTCCCTCAGCCTGACCATGGACGTCAGCCATCAAGACACCTGCCGGGTCTCCCCGCTGCGCACCGGCACCCATCACCGCTACGGCCTGCACCGTGGCGCAGGGAGCCAAGTGGCTGATGATGGCCTGCTGGCACTCACCTTTACCCGCACCTTGCGCCGTAATGGCAGGGCGCACCACCGCTGCACTACCCACAGTGGCCAACTGCTGCGCGCTGGCGCTCATCGCCATCACCCGGGCATCACCCGCAGCGGCCCATCCATCACCACCGAGGTCACACCATGAATATCGCCGAACAGATCGCCCTGCGTGGTGAACTGTCCATCACCTTGCACCGTACCGGGCAGCCGCCGCAAACCATCACCGATCACAACATGATCATGACTGCCGCCAAAAGCGCGCTGGCGCGCCTGATTGCGGGCCAGGGCAGCGGCAAAAACATCAACCGCATTGCCTTTGGCACCAATGGCGTGAGCCCAACGCCCAACGACCAAACCATCAGCGGTGCATACACCAAAGCAGTCACCGCCATCACCTTTCCGGCAGAGGGGCAAGTGCGCTTCGCCTTCACCCTGGGCGAGAGCGAAGCCAACGGCCTCAATATCCGTGAGCTGGGGCTGCTCTGCGCGGACGAAACCCTATTCGCCCGCAAAGTGCGCGGGCTGATTGAAAAAACCAGTGATCTATCCATCACCGGGTCGTGGACCATCATTTTTTAAGGAGCCACCATGGCAAATCTGCAAGAGAGCGAAGTGTGGGTAGAGGGCATCTACCAACTCGAAACCACCGACCCCGTGATGGGCGGCCCTGACGGCGTCGACAACGTCCAGGCCAAACAGCTGGGCAGCCGCACCAAGTTTCTGAAAAAGCGCCAGGATTCTCTGATCCAGCGCGTCGATGATCTGGAAGAGACCACCGATCAAGAGCTGATGGCCACGATGGGGCAAGAGATTGTGCGCGGCATGGAACAAGCTGCACTTGCCTTCTCGGAAATTGAGAAAACCAAGAAGTTTCGCAACCAGACCGGTAAGGTTCGCTTCGTCAACCGTGGCACCCGCCGTGGCTGCACCGTCACCAAATCGACCACCGCCACCCGCAACCTCACCTTTGAAGAAGGTGAACTGTTCGCCAACGGTCGGGTTTACTTCCTGCCGCTGCGCATCAACGGCGCCGCTGTGCCCAGCAACAACACCGCAGCACCAGCCACCTGCGTCGCCTTTGCTCGCATCACCGCCAACGGCATAGAGCTGGATGTGTCCAACCTCGGCGCCGATGCCCCGGCAGATGCAATTCCGCTATATCGCATCAGCGTACCAGCGGGCAACAACTCGGGCAGCGATCAGTACCTCGCCAACGTCACCCTCACCGACGTGCGCCGTATCGAACCAGATTACCCGCTGATACTGGCAAGCCCACCCGCTGCCTTGGTGCTCTGGCCATTCCCGTTCCCGGTCGGTGATCTGGGCTGGCAGCTCGCCATCGACATGGTCAGTAGCTCAGGCGATGCCGCCGCGCACCATGTGCTGGTCAGCGAGCGGGCCAGCAATGGCGCCCGCCTGACGCTGGCCCACTACGCCGACGATGTCATCGTCAAATACAGCCTCACCAATAACGGAGTATGACCATGCAAATTCTTCTGCTGGGCGCTGGCCCGCACCACGATATCGCCGTCAGCGGCAACCTCATTACCATCGGCGGGCTGACGGTCGACTGTCAGGCGCAGCAACGCCAGGAACAGACCACCATCAGCCTCTATCAAACCGACAGCGGCATCAGCACATCAGGCCCGGGCGCCTTCGTGGCAACCGTGGTGATCCCACCGCAGCAGTGGCCTGCCGCCAATGAACAACCGAACGAAGACCAGCCAGCCGCCAGCCAGCCGCTCCCTCTCAACCCTGACACCGTCACCCTGACCCTCTGGCCAAAATAAGGAGCCAACCATGATTTTTGTAAAAGACAGCCTGCGCGCCGCAGTAGAAGCCGCCAGCGGCGGCACCGTCACAGTGCTTTACACCGCCAAGGGCCAACCGACCTACATGCACATCATCCCGCGCTTTAATTTGCAGGATATCGATCCCAGCTTGGGCACAGGCACACACCCCGCCTTTATCGTCAACGGTGTTGAAAAATCCGAACTGTTTATCGGCCAGCATGCCGGCAGCCTACGCGATGGCGAATTGCTGTCACTGCCGGGGGTAGACTGCGCGACCGGCATCGACTTCGATCAGTCGCTGAACTATGCCGCCGCATGCGGCCAGGGTCACCATCTGATGACCCACGCGGAACAGGCCGCCGTCAGTCTCTGGTGCTGGAAGAACGGATTTGTGCCGCGCGGCAATACCGCCTACGGCCGCAGCTCTGATGCCACCTTCGAAACGGGTCGGCGCGCAGATAAGAAAAGCCCTGGCGATGCATCAGGATCGGCCCGGACCCTTACAGGCTCGGGTCCGGTCAGTTGGCGTCATAACAACAACCCCAACGGTATCGCCGACCTGTGCGGCAACGTGTGGGAATGGCGCGGTGGCCTGCGCTTGATGGACGGCGAAATCCAGGTGCTGGCTAACAACAACGCAGCAGATAGCAAGAACAGCCAGGCAAAAGCATCATCCGCGTGGCGAGCCATCTCTGCCGCCACCGGTGAACTGGTGGCACCGGGTACTGCGGGCACCTTGAAATACGACGCCAGCGCAGCAGGCACCACCGGAGCTCACGGCTCCCCGGTCCTCTCTAATGAAGTCAGTAACCGCAACGGCGAAGCCGGCAGTGATGAGAACGCCCCAGGCAACACATCAGGACCGCTTGAGGCAATCACCACCAAAGCAGGCTTGGTGGTGCCCTCTATCGCAAAAGCGCTTTCTCTTTTCCCGCTGGCCGCAAACTTGGGTGGCGACCTGATCTACCTGCGCAACTACGGTGAGCGCCTCGCCGTCTCCGGCGGCAGCTGGAGCTACGGCGCCAGTGCTGGCGTGTTCGCGCTCAACCTGAGCGACGCTCGGTCGACTCGGGGCACGAGCCTTGGGGCTCGCCCGGCCTTTGTGCTGTAAGCACCGTGACTTTGCAACGCCCCGCGAGAGCGGGGCACATAAGGAGGCGCAATTGGCGAACCCGCTAAAAGTTCGCCAATATTGCCGCTACGTGGATGACTTCATTCTGTTCGACCTGAGCCGTGAGCAAGCTGTAAGCCACAAAGCAGCCATCGAGGAGTTTATTGCCAGAGAGCTGGGCATGACCTATTCAAAGTGGACCATCGCGCCCGTTCGTCGTGGCGTGAACTTCGTTGGCTATCGCACTTGGCGTGGCAGGCGATTTATCCGCAAGCACTCAATGATCAAATTCAATCGCGCCATCCGCCGAGCCAACTGGCCTGCAGCAATATCGATACTGGCCCACGCCCGCAGAACGTCTTCATGCGCAAGGATGCAGGGCGCTATAAAACAGCGCCGCCAGGAGAGGGAGGTGGCCATCGTGCCGAGCGTCGCGATTAGCGAGCCTTGTCACCGCTTCGCCAGTGTGTACGGCCCTCACACACTGGCCGCCGCTCGCCTGTCATCCCCCGCCCCTGCATCCTGACCCTGCTCACATCACATGCATTACCCATGCGAAAAATTGCAAAGAATGCTCCGTCCGGACAACAGGAGAACCTATGGCACTGGACCAATTTCACCACGGCGTGCGCGTCGTGGAAGTCAACGAGGGCACTCGCTCTATCAGCACCGTCGCCACGGCGGTGATCGGCATCATCTGCACCGGCAGCGATGCGGATGCCGCTTACTTCCCCCTCAACAAACCCGTGCTGATTGCCAACCTGCCGGCGGCCATCGCCAAGGCGGGCAGCACCGGCAACCTCAAGCGCTCGCTGCAAACCATCTATGACACCGTCAACACCATCGTCATCGCCGTGCGCGTGGCCGATGGCGCCGACGCCGCCGAGCTGACCAGCAACATCATCGGCACCATCCTGCCGGATGGCAGCTATACCGGCCTCAAGGCGCTGGAGCGGGCCGCCCCGGTCACGGGCGTCAAGCCGCGCATCCTCTGCGTGCCGGACAACTGCACCTTAGCCGTAGCCACCGCCCTGGCGGGCGCAGCCAAGAAGCTGCGCGCCTTCGCCTATGTGCCGACCATTGCCGACACCGTCGAGGCGGCGCTCGCCTACCGCGAGAACTTCTCCAGCCGCGAACTGATGCCGATCCACGGCGACTGGACCGCCTGGGACACCGCCGCCAATGCCAGCATCAAGCTCGATGCCTGCCTCAAGGCTGCCGCTATGCGGGCATTCATCGACAAGGAAATTGGCTGGCACAAGACCCTGTCGAACGTCGGCGTGACCGGGGTCGACGGCATGACCAAGACCCTGTTCTGGGATCTGCAAGACCCCGACACCGAGGTCGGCCTGCTCAACGCCAACGAAATCACTGCCCTCATCCGGGCGGACGGCTTCCGCTACTGGGGCAATCGCACCTGTTCCGATGACCCGCTGTTCGCCTTCGAGAACTACACCCGCACCGCCCAGATCCTGGCCGACACCATGGCAGAGGCGCACATGTGGGCCAACGACAAGCCGCTCACCCCAACTCTGGTAAAGGACATCGTCGAGGGCATCAAGGCCAAGGGCCGCGAACTGGTGGCGGGCGGTTACCTGCTCGGCTTTGACTGTTGGTACAACGAGGAGCTCAACGACAAAGACACCCTCAAGGCCGGCAAGCTGCGCATCGATTACAACTACACCCCGGTGCCGCCGCTCGAAGACCTCGGCTTCATCCAGCGCATCACCGACACCTACCTCATCGACTTCGGCGCCCGCGTCGCGGCCGCCGCATAAGGAGCCACCATGGCACTGCCACGCAAACTCAAACACCTCAACATTTTTCAAGATGGTGAGAACTGGATCGGCGTCGCTGAAGACTACACCCCGGCCAAGCTGAGTCAGAAATTCGAAGCCTATCGCGGCGGCGGCATGATGGGCGCCGCCAACATCCACATGGGGCTGGAGGATGGTGCCCTCGACACCTCCTTCACCTTTGGCGGACTGGAGGCCGATCTGCTCAAGCGTATGGGGCTCGCCAAAATTGACGGCGTCGCCCTACGCTTTGCCGGCTCCCTCCAGCGTGACGACACCGGCGAAGTGGTCGCCGTCGAAATCGTGCAGCGCGGCCGCTTCAAAGAGCTGGACCGGGGCACCCTCAAGACCGGCGACAACTCCCAGAGCAAAATCAGCATGGTCAACACCTACTACAAGGAGACCATGAACGGCGTCGAGCTGTGCGAAATCGACCTGCTCAACATGATCTGGAAGGTCGACGGCGTAGACCTGATGGCCGAACACCGCAAAGCCATCGGCCTCTAATCCACCCAACAACCCAACGGGCGGCCCTTATCCCAACAGAAAGTGCCGCCCTCACCACATCACCAGGACGCAACACCATGGAACACAAGACAGTGACTCTCGACCAAGCCATCCAACGCGGCGACACCACCATCATCGAGGTCCAACTGCGCAAGCCCAAGGCGGGCGAAATGCGCGGACTCAACATGGCCGATGTGCTGCAGATGGACGTCAACGCCCTCACCAAACTGCTGCCCCGCATCACCACCCCGATCCTGACCGAGCTCGAAATTGGCAACATGGACCCGGCTGACCTGCTGCAACTGGGTAGCGAGGTGGCCAGTTTTTTGATGCCGAAGAAAATGAGCTACCTGGCTGCGTAGATGACCTGATGGCCGACATCGCCATCATCGCCCACTGGCCGCCCTCCGAGATGGCGGCCATGGACATCAGCGAGCTGATGGGCTGGCACCAACGCCTCGTTGAAACCCACAACCGCATCAACGGGGCAGACGAACAATGAACCCTCTCAAACTGCAAATCCTCCTCGGGGCGGTCGACAAGCTCACCGCCCCCCTCAAGGCCGCCAGCGGCCAGAGCAGAACCACGGCCAAAGACCTCGCCGAGACGAAAAAGCGCATCAAGGAGCTCGAGACCCAGAGTGGCCAGATTGACGGCTATCGCACCCTGGGAAGCCAAATTGGCGCTACCCGCGCCCAGCTCACAGCAGCCCAACGCGATGCCCAGCAGATGGCCCAGCAACTTGCCAAGGTCGAGCAACCAACCAAGGCCATGACCCGCGCCATGGAGCAGGCCAAACAGAAGGTGCGCGACCTCTCCCAACAGGAGCGGGAAATGGTCGCCCGTCACGGCAGCCTGAAACGGGCCCTGGGCGAGGCAGGCATCAACACCAAGCAGCTCGGCGAACACCAGCGCCGCCTCAAGACCGATCTGGCTTCCGCTAATACCCAGCTCGACCAGCAGCGCGCCAAGCTGGGCCAACTGGCCGACCAGCAAAAGCGCCTCAACCAGGTCAAGGCGAACTATGACAAGACCATGTCCATGCGCGGCACCATGGCGGGCTATGGCGCCGCAGGCATGGCAACCGGTGCTGCGGCCATCTACAAGGGCACCAACATCGCCAGCAAGGCCATGGGCTTTGATGTCGACATGTCCAAGGTGCAGGCGATCACCAGGCTGGACAAAGGCAGCAGCGAACTGGCCGCCTTGCGGGCTCAGGCCCGGGAGCTCGGCGCCAATACCGCCTTCACGGCGGGCGAAGCGGCGCAGGGCCAGGGCTTCCTCGCCATGGCTGGCTTTACACCCAAGGCGATCCGTGACGCCATGCCTGGGGTGCTCGACATCGCCAAGGCCGGGGGCGTCGAAATTGCCGCCGCAGCGGATATCGGCTCCAACATCCTGACCGGCTTCAAGCTGCCGGCAAACCAGATGACCCGACTCGGGGATGTGATGGTCGGCACCTTCACCCGCGCCAACGTCGACTTGCAGATGCTGGGGGAAACCATGAAGTACGTGGGCCCGGTAGCGGCGGGCCTTGGCGTGGATCTTGAAACTGCCTCCGCCATGGCGGGCAAGCTGGGGGATGCCGGTATCCAGGGCAGCATGGGCGGTACCGCCATGCGCGCAATTCTAGGCCGCCTCGCGGCGCCCCCCAAGGCCGCACACGACGCGCTCGCCGATCTGAACGTGAAGACCGCCGATGCCGCCGGTAACCTGCGTGCCCTACCCGATATTCTCGACGAGCTCTACAAGAAGACCAGCAAGATGGGGGACACCACCCGCTCGGGCTACTTCAAGGCCATCGCCGGTGAGGAAGCCTTCGCCGCCCTGGCCGTACTGACCGAACAGGCGGGATCCGGCAAGCTGCAGGAGCTCATCGCCACCTTGAAGCAATCCCAGGGCGAGGCGGGCAAGGTCGCCAAGGTCATGGCTGATAACGCCATCGGTGATCTGGATAACCTCACCTCCGCGTGGGATGACGTGGGCATCCAGATGATGGAGACCGAGAACGGCCCGATGCGCGGGATCATCCAGCGCATCACCGAGATTATCCAGGTCACCGGCAACTGGATGCGGGCCAACCCTGAACTCACGTCCACCCTGACCCGCATCGCGGCCGTGACAGCCGTGGCCGCCGCCGCTGGCGGTTCACTGCTACTTGTCGTGGCTGGCCTGCTGGGCCCGCTGGCGGCCATCAAGATGGGGATGTCGATGCTGCTGGTCTATGGAAGCCCGCTGCTGACCTTCATCAAGGCACTGACCATGGGCATGGTCAGGCTCGGCATTACCATGCTCACCACCCCGATCGGCTGGATTATCGGGCTGCTGGCAGCCCTCGCCTATGCGGTTTACTACGTCTACAAAAACTGGGATGAGCTGGGGCCGAAATTTAAAGCCGTCTGGGAAACCTGCAAGACTGCCACCATGGAATTCTGGGACTATATCGGCACATTACCAGCCAAGGCGCTGGAGATGGGGAAGGCGCTAATCAGTTCACTGGTTGATGGCATCAGCGCCAAGTGGGAGAGCCTGAAAGCCAAGATAAAAGGCATCACAGACCTGCTACCGGACTGGATGAAAGGCGGTTCGTCAATGGAGGTTGCCGTTCAGCATGCGTCAACTGCCCCGGCAGCACTGGATAAAAAAGAGGGAAGATTCGCAGGCTTCTACGATAAAGGCGGCCTGATACCGGCAGGTAAATGGGGCATTGCGGGGGAGAACGGGCCAGAAGTGGTTGAAGGGCCCGCCAGGGTCATCAGCCGTCGTCATACCGCAGCCATGGCGTCAGCGGCCATGCTGGCAAGCATGCCACTGGCTGCTATGCAGCCGCAACTGGACACCGTCCGCACCATCCGAGAGCAGGTCATGCCTGCCGCGCTGCGCCAGCCGGCCGACACCGCCAGAACCATCCGTGAGCAGGTCATGCCTGCCGCGCTACGCCAGCCAGCCGAGGTCGCCCGCACCATCCGCGAGCAGGTCGTGCCTGCCGCGCTGCGCCAGCCAGCCGACACCGCCCGCACCATCCGCGAGCAGGTCATGCCTGCCGCGCTGCGCCAGCCGGCCGACACCGCCAGTACCATCCGCGAGCAGGTCGTGCCTGCCGCGCTGCGCCAGCCAGCCGAGGTCGCCCGCACCATCCGCGAGCAGGTCGTGCCTGCCGCGCTGCGCCAGCCAGCCGAGGTCGCCCGCACCATCCGCGAGCAGGTCATGCCTGCCGCGCTGCGCCAGCCAGCCGACACCGCCCGCACCATCCGCGAGCAGATTGTGCCTGCCGCGCTACGCCAGTCAGCAGATGCATTCAACAGGTCTGGCCCGCGCATAGTAGAGACGCCAAAGCTGGCACCGACAAGAGGCAACAGCACCACCCAGATCCACGCCCCTATCCACATCGTCCAGCAACCGGGGCAATCCGGCGCGGATGTGGCGCAAGAGGTGCGCCGCGAACTGGACAGACGCGAACGGCAGGCCGCTGCCAATGGCCGCGCCTCCCTGACCGACCGCAACTAAGGAGCAACAGCCATGATGATGACCCTGGGCTGGTTCGTGTTTATGCGCTCGACCCTCGCCCCCCTCTCTCAACAAGACGAACGGGCATGGCGCCATCCGGGCAATAACCGGATCGGTGCTCGTCCTGCCTATCAGTTCCTCGGCCCAGATGATGAAACCACCACCCTGAGCGGGGTGCTGCTGCCCGAAGTGACCGGCGGCCCCGTCTCCCTCGACTTGCTCAACAATATGGCTGACAGTGGTCAGGCTTTCCCCCTGATCCAGGGGGATGGCGTCATGCGTGGGTCATTCGTGATCGAGGGCATCAGCACCACCCGCAGCGAGTTTTTCAGCGATGGCACCGCCCGTAAAATCGAGTTCACCATCAAGCTCAAGCGGGTCGATGACAACGACAGATCCCTTGTCCAAACCCTGCTGGGCCGCACTGCGGGCAACCTCTTTGGCCGCCTGGGCTTGGGCAAGCTGGTCGGCAGTATCGGCAACAAGCTCGGGGGGCTTCTCTGATGGGGGCATTCGACCAGTTCGGCACGCGATTGGCCGAAAACTTGGGGCTGACCAATCCGCTCGACGCCTTGCGCCAAGGCCACCCGGTACCGGCTTACCAGGTACTGGTCGACGGCAAAGACATCTCTGCCGCCATCAGGCCGCGCCTGATGTCGATGACCATCACCGACAACCGGGGCTTCACCGCCGACACCATCGAGATCACCCTCGATGACAGCGACGGCCAGCTCGATATGCCACGCCGGGGCGCTACCCTGCGCGCCCTCATTGGCTGGCAAGGCCAGGCCTTAGTCGACAAGGGCACCTACAAAATCGACGAGGTGGAGCACGGCGGGGCCCCGGATGTGCTCACCATACGGGGCAAGTCAGCCGACCTGCGCGGCGGCATGAACAAGCTGCGTGAGCAAAGTTGGCACCAGACAACCGTCAGCGGCATCGTCAGCCAGGTCGCCGCCCGCTACCAGCTCACTCCCTGCGTGGGTGACTCACTCAAGGGCCAGCTGATCGACCACATCGACCAGGCCAACGAGAGCGATCTCGCCTTCCTCACCCGCCTGGCTGGTCAGTGCGATGGCATTGCCACCGTCAAGAATGGCCGCCTGCTGTTTATCAAAGCAGGCCAGGGAACCACCGTCAGCGGTCAGCCTCTGCCGGCCATCACCATCACCCGTCGGGATGGCGATCAACACCGCTTCTCGGTTGCCGACCGGGATGCCTACACCGGCGTGACCGCCTACTGGCAAGACAACAAGGAGGCGGAAAAGAAGAAAGTCGAGGTGAAGCGCAAGAAGAAGACCAAGCCGAAACAGGAACGGCCCTTGCCTCCGGGTGTCATGGTCAACAAGCAAGAGAACGAACTGCTGGTCGGTAGCAGCGAGAACGTCAAAGAGCTACGGCATGTCTATGCCAGCCAGGCTAATGCCATGCGGGCCGCCCGGGCTGAATGGGAGAAGCTGCAACGCGGCGTGGCCGACTTCCAGATCACCCTGGCGATGGGTCGCCCTGAACTCTACCCGGAGCAACCCACCACCGTCAGAGGGTTCAAGCCCCAGATTGACGAGGCCGACTGGCTGCTCACCCAGGTAGTGCACGACCTCACCAATCAGGGATACACCAACCGCCTGCAGCTCGAGGTGAAACTCGACGAGCTGCCAGAATGAAAAATGGGGGCAACTTGCTGCCCCCATTTACTTGTATTACCTGTGCAATCAAGCCGTTTTCAGCTGATTGGCAGATTCACTTTCCTTTGCCCACTGCTCTTCTTTGCGTTTCATAGCCAATGCTTCCGTTGCAATTCTCTTCATCTCACAGTCAACAAACCGTGTGAGAGCTTGCCGAACCAGTGGCTGATAGCCAATACCATTCAACTCCGCAATGGTTTTCAGATTATCGATAAGCCCTTTCTGCAATCTGATCGAAATCGGCTGTAAAGAGAGGGCTTCGTTTATCAAATCATCTGTGGAATGGTGGGATACTGCTACATAACTCTCATCGGTGCCCAGAACCCCAGAATCCCACGCATCTTCAGTGCCAAGGATTGCTTTTTCATGGGTGCTCATTGAATTAATCCCTCGATGGTTGAGCGGAACGTCTATGACGATCACGTGATAATTAACGGCTTGCTAAAAAGGTACAAGCCAAATCAGACGGCGAATTTATTATATATTTCAATCTCTTTTTGATTTGCCGCGTATGCGGTTTTTATGTATATGTCACCGTCACGGAGCATAAAACAGACCTTCAGCTTTCTGCCTCGGTCTGTTTCTGCAATAAACCATTCTGTAGGGGGGTTAGTCTGGTGGTCTTCTCTAGTGTCGGTCAGGAAGCCCTTGCTCCTGTTAGCAAACGCCTCTATGACCTCATCAACTTCGACACCGTGCTTGACCTTCAGTTTGGCCCTAACTGCCGGCGATATGTTTAGTGCCAACTCGACCCCCTGCATTTACGTTGTATATACATCGTATATCGTATGGGATCGATGGTCAATTATCGATGAGAGATTTAAATAGTAGCGGCGAGGTAAAACCTCGCCGCCACCTTATCGCCACCACCATCACGAAACGAAAATATGTGATTGTTTTAAATAGATAAAATTCAATTCAAAGTATATGAGATGGTTGTAGTTAAGGTGTGACATCCGATGGGGTTCCCGCGCCAGGCGGGCTCCGGTAGCAGCTGAGTTCAACCGCCAGAATGTCATACATGTCGCTGATCGAGTCAACCTTGTTCGCGTCGAACTGTGCCTGCAGATGGGCCTTGAGACGACCGGCATCCGGCATTCGCTCGGTGCAATAGCGCTTGTTGGACAGCTTGACTCGCTCGCCGGCACGACTGCTCAGTGCCCGTTCGGCGAAGGTCTCTCCGAACCGGGCTTTTACCTGAGAGTCCCCCAGCATGAGTGCGCTGTCGACCACCCCGTTGAGATAGGCAGAACAACTTGCCGAGGTGGCATCCCGCTGACAATCGGCCAGACTATCTGCCCAGAGTGCAGGGCTCGCCAGCATGACTAACCATCCTAGTTTTCTCATAACCCCTCCGTACTTTGATTCGCCTCCCGATTGGGCAGCGATATCCGCAGGGCGATGTAACCGATCACGGCCGCGAGTGTGGAACCTGCCAGGATCCCGAGGCGCGAGTAGCTGCCGTAGTCCAGTCCGCCATGCTCGAATGCCAGCGATGCGATAAACATCGACATGGTAAAGCCGATGCCACACAGAATGCTGACGGCAAAGATCTGTCTGAAGTTCACTCCTTGCGGCAGTTGGGCAATGCCTGATTTCACTGCCAGCCAGCTGATGGTGAAAATCCCGAGCGGCTTGCCGACGAAGAGCCCCAGGATGATCCCCATGGGGAGCGGATTGAGCAGAGCCGAGAAGTAGACCCCCTCCAGCGATACCCCGGCGTTGGCGAAAGCGAACAGTGGCAGGATCAGGAAGGCGCTCCAGGGGTGCAGCACATGCTCCAGATGCTTGAGTGGCGATGCGTAACGCTTGCCGTTGAGGGGGATCATGAAGCCCACGATGACCCCCGCCAGGGTCGCATGGACACCGGACTTGAGCACGGCAACCCAGAGCACCAGGCCGACCAGCATATAGAGTCCAATCCTGTCCTCACCACGGCGATTCATCCAGAGCAAGGCCAGGGTGGCCACCACACCTATCGCCAGCGCAGTCAGCGACAGTTGCTGGGTGTAGAAGAGGGCAATGATGATGATGACCCCCAGATCGTCCATGATAGCCAGCGCCAGCAAGAAGACCTTGAGGCTGGTCGGTACCCGCTTGCCCAGCAGCGCCATGACTCCGAGAGCGAAGGCGATGTCGGTGGCGGCCGGAATCGCCCAGCCAGCACGGGTAGCCTCGTCTCCGTAGTTGAAGAAGCTATAGATGAGGGCCGGTGCCAACATACCCCCCACGGCAGCAATGGCCGGGAAGGTTGCCTGCACCCGGGAGGAAAGCGCCCCCTCCAGCATCTCTCGCTTCACCTCGAGACCCACCAGAAGGAAGAAGATCGCCATGAAGCCATCGTTGATCCAGAGCAGCAGCGGCTTGTTGATGTCGAGGGCCGCGATGCGAACCTGCACCTCGGTATTGAGGAAGCTCTGATAGTGTTGCGCCAGGGCGGAGTTGGCCAGACCGATGGCCACGAGGGCGGCCAGGATCAGAATTATTCCGGAAGCCGACTCCAGTTTGAGAAAACGCTTGAATACATCGCTCATATCTAACTACCCATAAGATTCCATTTTTTCAGTCTAGGGCCCGAGTAGCTCAATGAAAAATCGTTTCTTACGGCTAATAACAACGAAAAAACCGAAAGCAAAACGGATATTGCCTGCTATAAGCAGGTTTTTTCCCCTTTTCAAGAGCCGTCTCCCAGCCAGAAAATTGCATATTAATTCACAAAAATGCAAAAAGGCGCCCGCAGGCGCCTCTAATAGCTGAGTGTAGATTCATCGTCACCTGAGAGACGGGGCTCGCCCCGTACTCATAACCTACTCAAATGGCGACAGGCGCCTTGATCCCTGGATGGGGATCATAGCCCTGGATTTCGAAATCGTCGAACTGGTAGTCGAAGATGGAGTCAGGCTTGCGCTTGATCACCAGTCGCGGCAGCGGTCGTGGCTCGCGAGAAAGCTGCAGCGCCGTCTGCTCCATGTGGTTAGAGTAGAGGTGTACGTCACCACCGGTCCAGACGAAGTCCCCCACTTCGAGATCGCTCTGCTGGGCCATCATGTGGGTCAGCAGGGCGTAGCTCGCGATGTTGAACGGCAGTCCCAGGAATACGTCGCAACTGCGCTGGTAGAGCTGGCAGGAGAGCTTGCCGTCCGCCACATAGAACTGGAAGAAGGCGTGACAGGGGGCAAGCGCCATCTTGTCCAGCTCACCCACGTTCCAGGCGGAGACGATGATGCGGCGGGAATCCGGATTGTGCTTGATGTCGTCCACCGCCTTCTGGATCTGATCCACTACGCCACCATCAGCAGTCGGCCAGGAGCGCCACTGGGCGCCGTAGACCGGGCCCAGATCGCCGTTCTCGTCGGCCCACTCGTCCCAGATGCTGACGCCGTTCTCTTTGAGGTAGGCGATGTTGGTATCGCCGTCGAGGAACCAGAGCAGCTCGTGAATGATGGAGCGCAGGTGACACTTCTTGGTGGTCACCAGCGGAAATCCTTCTGCCAGATTGAAGCGCATCTGATGACCGAACAGGGAGACGGTCCCGGTCCCGGTACGATCGGATTTGACTGTCCCCTCGTCCAGGATCTTCTGCATCAGGTCGAGATAGGCGCGCATTACTTGGCCTCCTTGGTGGCATTGCCGAACAGACGCGGCTGCTTGTAGGCGGCCCAGATCATGAGTGCCCCGGCTACTATCATCGGGGTAGAGAGGATCTGGCCCATGCTGATCTCGTTGAAATAGAGGCCCAGCTGGCTGTCAGGCTGACGAACAAACTCCACCAGGAAGCGGAACAGGCCGTAGAACAGCAGGAACATGCCGGAGATGGCACCGCGGGGCGGGTGCTTGCGCCAGAACAGGTTCAGGATGATGAAGAGCACCACCCCTTCCAGGGCGAACTGGTAGAGCTGGGAGGGGTGACGCGGCTCTGGGCCCGCCTCGGGGAAGATGATGGCCCAGGGCACATCGGTGACCCGGCCCCACAGCTCGCCGTTCATGAAGTTGCCGATACGGCCGACGCCAAGGCCAAACGGAATGAGTGGCGCCACGAAATCAGCCACGGTGAAGAAGTGGCGCTGGGTCTTGTGGGCGAACCAGATCATGGCGGTGATGACCCCGATCAGGCCACCGTGGAACGACATGCCCCCGGTCCAGATCTTGAACAGGTAGGTCGGGTCGGCGAGGAAGAGATCGAAGTTATAGAACAGCACGTAACCGATGCGCCCTCCCAGGATCACCCCGAGGAAGCCATAAAACAGCAGGTCGGATACCTCGTTGCGGGTCCAGCCGCTGTTGGGTGCATCGGCACGGCGACCTGCCAGCCACATGGCGAAGGCAAAACCGAACAGGTACATGAGACCATACCAGCGTACCGATAATGGTCCCAAACTGAATGCTACGGGATCAATCTGCGAGAAAACCCAATATCCGTCGTGCTGCATAGGCGGCCCCAATCATAAGAAAAGCCGCATTCTCCGATCATTCTTACGCAGTAACAAGACGGAATATCAATCGGGCAGCCTGACCTTGTGCCCAGCCCGCAGTAAGCCTCCCAGACCGTGCTCTTCCAGATAGCGGGCAAACAGGCCGCGCAGAACGTGAGGATTGTCATGCTTGAGACCATCCGCCATCAGCGCCTTCAACTCACCAAGGTCGGATTGCCGCAGCACGTATTTGATACGGGAGATGTTGTGGGTATTCATGCTGAAACGACGATAGCCCATGGCCAGCAGCAGCAGCACTCCGACCGGATCGCCAGCCAGCTCGCCACAAACAGAGACCGGCTTGTGATAGCGCTGAGAGGCATCGACCAACAGTTGCAAAGCACGGATCACCGCGGGATGGAAGGCATCGTAGATGCTGGCGACACGGGCATTGTTGCGATCCACCGCCAGCAGGTACTGAGTCAGGTCGTTGCTGCCCACCGACCAGAAGTCGATGAGCGGCGCCATCTCCGGCAGGATGTACAGCGCGGAGGGGACTTCGATCATCACTCCGAGACTGGGGTAGCGGATCACCGCATCGCGGCTGGCCGCTTCTTCCGACACCTCGCGCCACGCCTGATCCAGCAGACGACGGGAGGCCTTGATTTCACTGACGCTGCTGATCATCGGCAGCATGATGGCCAGATTGTCCAGCCCTTCGCTGGCCCGCAACATGGCCTTGAGCTGAACCAGGAAGAGCTCGGGGTGATCCAGGGTGAGCCGGATCCCCCGCCAACCAAGGAAGGGATTTTCCTCCACGATGGGGAAATAGGGCAGTTGCTTGTCCCCCCCCACATCCAGAGTCCGCATGCAAACCGGGCGATCCCGATAGGTTTCCAGGATCCCGCGATAGCGGGCAGTCTGCTCCCACTCCGAAGGGAAGCTGTCCTGCAGCATGAAGGGGATCTCGGTGCGATAGAGCCCGACCCCGTCCGCCAGATGATTGAGGGAGATCTCGGTATCCGCACTCAGCCCTGCGTTGAGCAGCAGGGAGACCTTGGTGCCGTCGGCAGTCTCGGAGGGCTGGTTGTCGACGCTGCGCACCAGGGTGTCGAGTGCCCGCTCCTCGCTCAGCAGTTGCCGGTACTCGGTCAGGATCACCTGGTTGGGTTCGATGAAGAGATCGCCGCTGTAGCCATCGATGACCAGAGTGCGCCCGCCGATGTCACCGAGGGGCAAATCCACCCCCATGATGGCCGCCACCCCCATGGCACGGGCCAGGATGGCGGCATGGGAGTTGGTCCCGCCCTTGAGCGACACCACACCGCTCAGAAATTCCCTCGGGATCTCCGCAAGGATGGTGGCTGTCACTTCATCGGCGACCAGCACCACGGGTTCGCCGATGGTGAGCTGCTCGGGTTCGTCCTGCACCAGCCGGCTGATGAGCCGCTGGGCGATGTCTTTCACATCGGTGGAGCGCTCCCGCAGATAGGGATCTTTCATCCCCTTGAACTGCTCTATCAGCCGATCGCTGATGAGTTTGACCGCCGAGATCGCCGTCCAGTGTTCCTTGCTGACCTTGTTGCGGATGGGCTTGATGTAGCCGGGATCGTTCAACAGGTGCAGATAGATGTCGAAGATGGCGACCGAGTCCTGGCTGTAGCTCTCGCGAAAACGCAGTGCCAGGCTCTCCAGATCGTGGCGCACTTCCTCCACCGCCAGCTCGAGACGGGCAAGCTGCTTGGCATGATCCTCGTCCTTGCGCGGCGTGATGGTATTGAGCGCCTTGCGCGGACGCCACACCCAGGCCTTGGCAATGGCGATGCCACTCGCCCCGGCAATACCGCGCAGCGGCTTGCTCCAGTCGGTCTTCTGCAGCCACCCCTTGGCCTGGGCCTGGGCGATGCGGGCAGCCAGCTGAGCCGCCAGGGTGACCATGAAGGATTCCTCCCCCTCATCGAAGAGGCGGCTCTCCTTCTGCTGCACGACCAGAATCCCCACCACCTGACGCTGATGCATGATGGGAGCGCCGAGGAAGGAGCGAAACGCCTCTTCCGCCACATCGGGCAGGAACTTGAAACTGGGGTGAGAGGGGGCATCGGCCAGGTTGATCAGCTCTTCACGCTGACCCACCAAACCGACGATACCCTGCTCGAACGGCAGGGTGGCCTTGCCCACGGCCGATTCGGCCAGACCATCGGTCGCAGCCAGTCGATAGCGGCGCATGTCCGGCTCGGCCACATAGACGGAGCAGCAGTCCACCGTCATGGCGAGCCGGGTCTGGCTCACCAATGCTTGCAAGGCCTGTTCGAGGGTGTTGGCCTCGGCCATGCTTTCCACGATGCGTCTGAGTTCCGTCAGCAACTAGTTGTGCTCCTTAACGCGAGCGGTTGCGCCGCCCATCTTTTCGGTTAGCCTGCACCACGGGGACTGGCATGGCCAGCGGGGCAAACTCCTTCATCACCCGGCGGTAAACCTCCCGCTTGAAGGAGACGACCTGACGAACCGGGTACCAGAAGCTGACCCAACGCCAATCATCAAATTCCGGGTGACCATGACAGCCAAACTGGATCCTGGACTCTTTGCCAGGATCGAGCTGCAACAAAAACCATTTCTGCTTCTGGCCAATACAGACCGGTGAACTGTCCCAGCGGACGAGTCGTTTGGGTAAGCGATACTTCAGCCAGTTGCGACTGGTCGCCAGTATGGTCACATCGTCCTGCTTGAGGCCTATCTCCTCATACAGCTCACGATACATGGCCTGTTCCGGCGATTCACCATCATCAACCCCCCCCTGCGGAAACTGCCAGGAGTGCTGCCCATAGCGCTTAGCCCACAATACTTGTCCGTCACGGTTACAGATCACGATGCCGACATTGGGACGAAATCCGTCACCATCTATCACGTGATCACCTTATAAAGGCTGAATCTATAACGAGATTGTTCCACATTCACCCCGTGGCGGCAAACAGGGACTGTCATCTTCCATTCATGAATAACTTGGCATTTCAAGCAAAGTTATAAACAAATTGAAGGTTCATGCTAGGCAAGTTGCCCACCCAGACTGTGCATAAACCTGTGATCAAGCAGGTATATACAGTAGTTTTATACTGTGGCATTGCACGGAAGCATATCATATCCGATTCACTTAAAAACAAAATATACATTTAAATACATAAGGTTATATTTTGATTGCTGGATCAAGATCCATGTCTTTTGCCTAAGAGGATCCAGCCTGTCAATTGTGAACAAGTTCGACTGCTCAAAGATCCACCAAGACGGATTTATCCACAGATATGGCGCATTATCTGCACCGAAATGGCGCTGAAAATCGGCGTACTCTCACATTTATTTCTGGTGCCACGCTTCCTTTCACCACTTTACGCCAGTTATCCAAGATTTCTGTGGATAACTGTGTGCAACAGCTCGCACAAACCCTTGGACAACTCGTTTTTGCGGGGATCCGGCGTGCCGATATACTGGATAAAGAAAGTAAATCCCTTTAAAATCATTTGGATATGTTGAATTTGGCCATCCATGTCTCCCTGTGTATAGTCGGGCGAGGATCGGTTATAAAATCAGCGACACCATGCAAGGATCCGTATTGCGATGTCTATTATCTCCAGAGGAGCCCTCATGCCTGCCAATCCCCAGTCAGAACAAGAGCTGCTAAGTCGAGCCTACGCCATGGCTGGCTTCACTCTGGCCCAGCTTGCCGCAACGGCAGGCATCCCCGTACCGCGGGATCTCAGACGTGACAAGGGCTGGACAGGGCAGTTGATCGAGTGGCAGCTGGGGGCCAGCGCGGGCAGCCGACCGGAGCAGGATTTTCCGGATCTCGGTATCGAGCTCAAGACGATCCCCGTCGATCCTCAAGGGCGCCCGCTGGAAACCACCTTTGTCTGCGTGGCCCCCCTCATCGGGGTCAGCGGCCAGCGCTGGGAGGAGTCGAACGTGCGCAACAAGCTGTCGCGGGTGCTCTGGATCCCGGTGGAAGGCAGCCGCGACATCCCTGTCGGCGACCGTCGCGTCGGCATGCCGCTGCTATGGAGCCCGCATGAAGAGGAAGAAGGACTGCTGCGCCAGGACTGGGAAGAGCTGATGGACATGATAGTGCTGGGGGAAGTGGAGCAGATCAGCGCCCGCCACGGCCAGGTATTGCAGCTGCGCCCCAAGGCGGCCAACAGCAAGGCGCTGACCCGCGCCATCGGCCGCAATGGCCAACCCATCATGACGCTACCACGGGGCTTCTACCTCAAGATCGAGTTCACCCATCAGCTCCTGCAGCGCCATTTTGCCCTCCCCCTTTGATCCTGCTTATCAACATCCTTGTCATAAAGTGACATAAAAATAACCAGCGCTACTTTCTTCGCAACCAGTGACAAGGAGTCCATATGCCGATCAACAAGCAATTCCTCAAATCGCGTCCCGAGGTCAAGGTGACCTTTGCCGTCGAAAAGGAGGCCGCCGGTGATGCCGAGCAGGTCTTGCTGCTGGGTGAATTCAGCCAGTGGCAGCCCATTGAACTGAAGAGGATGAAAAACGGGGAGTTCAAGGCGACACTCAACCTGCCGACCGATGGCCCCAGCCATTTCGAGTATTGCTATCAGCTAGTGCAACCCGATGGTAAAACCCTTTATGACAACGACTGGGAGGCGGACGACTACGTGCCTGGCCCCTTCGGGCGTGACAACTCGGTGGTGCGGGTCAGCCAGCCAGGTTGAGCTGGAACACCCGAAAGCGGATACAAAAAAGGCTCGCCAATGGCGAGCCTTTTCACTACCTGTCGAGCTTTTCGCCGACATACCGACACCAATTCGAATCGAATTAGTTGAGCTTCTCTTTGATACGAGCAGCTTTGCCGGACAGGTTGCGCAGGTAGTACAGTTTGGCGCGGCGAACATCACCACGACGCTTCAGTTCTACACTGTGGATCAGCGGAGAGTGAGTCTGGAATACACGCTCAACACCTTCGCCGTTGGAGATCTTGCGAACGGTGAAAGCAGAGTGCAGACCGCGGTTACGCTTGGCAATCACGATGCCTTCGAAAGCCTGCAGACGCTCTTTACCACCTTCTTTAACACGAACTTGAACACGTACGGTGTCGCCCTGGGCAAAAGCCGGGATGTCGGTACGCAGTTGCTCTTGTTCAAGCTGCTGAATAATCTTGCTCATTGTCTTTCCTTACCTAGGATAAACTGAAAACTCTACTTAACGCTGTCACGCACTTCGCGGACATACTCGGCAAGAAGTGATTCTTGCTCGTCAGTCAGAGCTAGGTTGTTAATAAGTTCCGGCCTTCTCTGCCAGGTTCGTCCGAGCGATTGCTTGAGTCGCCAGCGCCGAATCACTTCGTGATTGCCGCTTGTCAGCGCCTCGGGCACCGTCAGCCCATCCAACACCTCCGGCCGAGTATAGTGGGGATGATCCAGCAGCCCATCCGTGAAGGAGTCCTGCTCGGCACTGGCCTGATCACCCAAGACCCCCGGGACCAGACGCGAAACCGCATCGATCAGGGTCATGGCAGGCAACTCGCCACCACTTAACACGTAATCTCCGATAGACCACTCTTCGTCGACTTCGGTTTGTATCACGCGCTCATCGATACCTTCGTATCGACCGGCGACCAGAATCAGTTTCTGATTCGTCGCCAACTCGGTCACGCCCGCTTGAGTCAGCTTGCGTCCCTGAGGAGAGAGATAGATGACTTTCGCCCCGTCTCCCGCCGCTTGCTTGGCTGCATGAATGGCATCACGCAGCGGCTGAACCATCATCAACATGCCGGGCCCACCACCATAAGGACGATCATCGACCGTACGGTGTTTGTCGTGGGTGAAGTCCCGAGGGTTCCAGCACTCAATCTGCAGCAGGCCACTCTTGACGGCCCGACCCGTTACCCCGTGCTCGGTAATGGCTCGGAACATTTCCGGGAAGAGGCTAATGACCCCAATCCACATAAGAAACCTCCGGCACCCGTGTTAGCGCGGGAAACTAGAAACCAGGATCCCAATCAACTTCGATTGTTCGAGCAGTCAGATCAATATTCTTGATCACCTGCTCTTCCAGGAACGGTATCAACCGCTCCTTTGCACCAAAGGCATCTTTTACATTGGCCTCAACCACCAACACATCGTTGGAGCCGGTTTCCATCAATTCGGTCACCTTGCCCAGGTCGTATCCCTTGGTGGTTACCACGGTGCAACCAATGAGGTCACGCCAGTAGAACTCCCCTTCGGGCAACGCAGGCAACAGATCGGCGGGGACGCCAATCTCGACGTTGGTCAATGCCAGGGCATCCTCACGCACATCGATACCATCGAGTTTGCAGATCAGACCCTTGTTGTGACGCTTCCAGGATGACACCCGGATTTCACGCCACGCCCCGTTCTGATTGATCAGCCAGGGGTTGTAATCGAAAATCGCTTCGGCAACATCGGTGAAGGAGTTCACTTTAAGCCAGCCCTTGATTCCGTAAACGGTCCCCAGGGTGCCCAGAACTACAGGTTTTTCCACCTTAACTCCCTACCGTTTGGCTGATTAAGCAGCTTTGGCAGCGTCTTTGATCAGCTTGGCAACGCGGTCAGAAACAGCGGCACCAGTAGCAACCCAATGCTCGATACGAGCCAGGTCCAGGTTCAGCTTTTCAGCGTTACCAGCAGCAACCGGGTTGAAGAAACCGACGCGCTCGATGAAACGACCGTCACGGGCGTTACGGCTGTCAGCAACTACTACCTGGTAGAACGGACGCTTTTTCGCGCCACCACGTTGTAAACGAATGGTTACCATATCGTCCTCATAAACATCTAATGAACAAGGCCTGCAAATACGCAGACCCTAGCTTAAAATAAGCCGCATAATTCTACTTGGATTCGTAATAATTGCAACCAAGCCAGCTATTTTTTGCGCAGGGATTGGCATGAAAAAGGCTCACCAGGGTGAGCCTTTCTGCCTGACCAGCAGGAAAATCAGAACGGACCGCGACTGCCACCACCGAATCCGGGGGGCAGCATGTTCTTCATCTGGCCCATCATCTTGCGCATGCCGCCCTTGCCGGACATCTTCTTCATCATGCGCTGCATCTCGGTGAACTGCTTGAGCAGCTTGTTCACATCCTGGACCTGCATGCCGGAGCCCGCAGCGATGCGGCGCTTGCGGGAGCCCTTGATGAGATCGGGATGGGCACGCTCTTTCGGCGTCATGGAGCTGATAATGGCCTCCATCCGCACGGTGAGCTTGTCATCCATCTGATCCTTGATGTTGTCCGGCAGGCCGGACATGCCGGGCAGCTTGTCGAGCATCCCCATCATGCCACCCATGTTGCGCATCTGGGCCAGCTGCTCACGGAAGTCTTCCAGGTCGAAGCCCTTGCCGCTCTTGACCTTGCTGGCCAGCTTGGCCGCCTTCTCTTTATCGACGTTGCGCTCCACCTCTTCGATGAGAGAGAGCACATCCCCCATGCCGAGGATGCGGGAGGCGAGACGATCCGGGTGGAACGGCTCCAGCGCGTCGGTCTTCTCGCCCATACCGATGAACTTGACCGGTTTACCGGTGATGTGACGCACCGACAGTGCGGCACCACCGCGGGCATCACCGTCTGCCTTGGTAAGGATCACACCGGTGAGCGGCAGCGCTTCGTTGAAGGCCTTGGCGGTATTGGCAGCATCCTGGCCTGTCATGGCATCCACCACGAACAGGGTTTCGACCGGCTTGATGGTGGCGTGCAGATCCTGGATCTCCGCCATCATTTCGCCATCGACGTGCAGACGACCGGCAGTATCGACGATCACCACGTCATAGAACTTCTTGCGCGCTTGATCGATGGCGGCAGTGGCAATGGCGATCGGTTTCTGGCTGGCATCACTCGGGAAGAAGTCGACACCGATGTCGCCCGCAAGGGTCTCAAGCTGCTTGATCGCCGCCGGACGGTAGACGTCCGCACTGACCACCAGCACCTTTTTCTTGCTGCGCTCCTTGAGCAGTTTGGCCAGTTTGCCGACCGTAGTGGTCTTACCGGCCCCCTGAAGACCTGCCATCAGGATGATGGCCGGCGGCTGGGCAGCCAGGTTGAGCTGTTCGTTGGCCTCCCCCATCACGGTGACCAGTTCGCCATGGACTATCTTGATGAAGGCCTGGCCCGGACTCAGGGATTTGGCCACTTCCTGGCCCACGGCACGTTCCTTGACGCGCGCCACGAAATCGCGCACCACCGGCAGGGCGACGTCCGCCTCGAGCAACGCCATGCGGACTTCGCGCAGGGTATCCTTGATGTTCTCTTCGGTCAGACGGCCGCGGCCGCTGACGTTGCGCAGGGTGCGCGAGAGTCGTTCAGTCAAATTCTCAAACATGACGCTTTCCGGTTTTTGGCGTGACACTGGGGGCATTATACCCCGGTCAGCACTCTAGGGACGATTACTCGCCGCTTGCCGCGGCGGCCTGCCATCGAACGGGCAGGTCAACAAATGGAGGGCAGTATACCCCAGTCAACGCCGGAGGACGATTATTCGCCGCACGGTGACCATCAACGCCTACTTATATGTGGGCAGTTAGCCTCTGGCACAACTGGCGAGCATATCTTGTGCAAGGTATACTGCCCCTCTTATCCATAAAGCTTGTTTGACAACGACCTGGTTATGATCGTGATCTCTGTTCTGGCCCTGGCGTTTTACCTGCTGGCCATCATCGCCTCACTGCACCTGCTGCTCAGCGCCAAGCCCGTCGGGCAAGTATCGCTGTTCGCCTGTGTCGGCCTGGCCCTGACCGCCCATGGCATGGCGGTGGGCAGCGAAGTGCTGGCCACCCATTCCGGCCAGAATCTCAGCATGTTGAACGTGGCGTCCCTGGTCAGCCTTATCATCAGTTGCTTCATGACCTGCGTCACCCGACGCTTCAACGGCTGGATCCTGCTGCCCGTCGTCTATAGTTTTTCAGCCCTGCTGCTGGCAGCCAGCGCGCTCATTCCCGGGCGCTACATCACCCATCTGGAAGCGCACCCCCAGTTACTGCTGCACATAGGCCTCGCGCTGATGGCCTATTCGGTACTGATGATCGCCTGCTTGTTTGCCCTCCAGCTTGCCTGCCTGGACAGGCAACTGAAATCCAGAAAGATCAGCCACCTGCCAGCCATGCCACCCCTGATGACGGTGGAGAAACGCCTGTTTCAGCTCATTTCCGCAGGTCTGCTGCTGCTGACTCTCTCCATCGCATCCGGCCTGTTCTTCCTGGAAGACATGTTTGCCCAGGGCAAGTCCCACAAGGCCATCCTCTCTATCCTGGCCTGGTGCGTCTACGCTCTGCTGCTCTGGGGTCACCATACCCGTGGCTGGCGCGGCCGCAAGGTCATCATGCTGAGCCTCATCGGCAGCTTCATCCTGACACTGGCCTATTTTGGCAGCCGCTTCGTCAAGGAAGTGCTGCTTAGCTGACGCACGAACATTCCCCAACCATCCTTACAGGAGCCCTTCTTGGACAGTATCTCAACGAGTACATTGCTGATTGTTCTCGTTATCTTGATCCTTTTGTCAGCCTTCTTCTCCAGTTCCGAAACCGGTCTGATGTCGCTCAACCGCTACAAGCTGCGGCATCTGGCCCAGACCAAGCACAAAGCTGCCCGCCGGGTCGAGAAGCTGCTGGCTAGGCCGGACCGCCTGCTTGGCCTCATTCTCATCGGCAACAATCTGGTCAACATCCTGGCCTCCGCCATCGCGACCATCGTCTGCATCCGGCTGTTCGGGGATCTCGGCGTCGCCATTGCCACCTTCGGGCTGACCCTGGTGGTACTGGTATTCGGGGAAGTCACCCCCAAGACACTGGCGGCCATGTTCCCCGAGCGGATAGCCTACCCTGCCTCCTGGATCCTCAAGGGGCTGATGGTGCCGTTCGCCCCCCTTGTCTGGCTCATCAACAGCATCACGAACCTGCTGCTGAAACTCTTGCGTCTCGAGCACAACAAGGATGATTCCCTCAATTCCGAAGAGCTGCGCACCATAGTCAACGAGGCGGGCAATCTCATTCCCAAGCACCACCAGGAGATGCTGATAAGCATCCTGGATCTCGACAAGATGACGGTGGAGAACATCATGGTCCCGCGCAGCGAGATCTCCGCCATCGACATCAATGACGACTGGAAGATCATACTGCGCCAGCTGGCCCACTGCGCCCACACCAAGATCCTGCTCTATCGCGACAACATCGATGACGTCGTCGGCTTCCTGCACTCACGGGACGCCCTGAGACTGGTCGCCCGGGATCAGTTCAGCAAGTCCAGCCTGCTGCGGGAAGTCGACCCCATCTATTTCATCCCCCAAGGGACCCCCCTCAACGTGCAGTTGGCCAAGTTCCAGCGCAACAAGGAGCGAATTGGCCTTATCGTCGACGAATATGGCGATATTCAGGGGCTGATCACCCTGGACGACATCCTGGAAGAGATTGTCGGTGACTTCACCACCTCCATGACACCGACCCCGAGTGACGAGATCCATCCCCAGCCGGACGGCTCCTTCCTGGTCGAAGGCTCCGCCAGCATCCGCGAGCTGAACAAGGAGATGGACTGGCACCTGCCCATGGACGGCCCACGGACCCTCAATGGCGCCATCCTGGAGTACCTTGAGGAGATCCCCCAACCCAACATCAGTGTCAGGCTGGCGGGCTACCCTATCGAGATTCTCGAAGTGGAGAACAACATGGTGAAGATGGCGAGGATCATGCCGCACCTGTACCGGGACGATTCAGAGTACGAGGATTGAAAAAAGGCTGCCGATGGCAGCCTTTTTGTTTCACTCGCTCTCGTCATCCGGCTCCAGCACCAGAGTGGGGATGAGCTCACCGAACACCTGCTGCAACTCGTCACGGTTTGCCAGCAAATCCTGCAGCGTATAGCCATCCATCACCGCGAGGAAGGCGTTCATCGCCTCCTTCAAGGCACTCTTGAGCAGACAGACGGAGACGATATGGCAGACCGGGGAGCTGCAGTCGATCCCGTCCAGATTGCCTTCCAATGCCCGGATCACTTGCCCGATATTGATCTCGTCGGGGGAGCGCGCCATGCGGATGCCACCATTCTTGCCACGCTGGGACTGCAGATAGCCCAGTTTTACCAACTGGTTCACCACCTTCACCATGTGGTTGCGGGATACGTCGTACAAGGCGGATACCTTGGCCACGCTCGACAGTTCCCCCTCCGGCAGGGTGGCCAGATAGAGCAGGGCTCTCAATCCAAAATCGGTATAGCTCGTTAGTCTCATAGTGCCTGTAGCGCCTAGCGCGAAGAATTGATGATTGATCCAGATCAATTAAACATTTAGGATGCAACTTAATAAGTGACATTCCAGATGTTCAATTAGAAAGGACCTCCTATGTTAGACCAAGCCACCATCGCCGTCATCAAGAGCACCATTCCTTTGCTCGAATCGGCGGGCCCTGACCTCACACGGCACTTTTATCAGCGCATGTTCAGCCACAATCCCGAGTTGAAAGATCTCTTCAACCTGGCTCACCAGCGTAGCGGGGGACAGCCCTTGGCACTGTTCAGTGCGGTGGCGGCCTATGCCAGGAACATCGACAATCTGGGGGCCCTGGCCGGAGCCGTTGAACGCATCGCCCACAAACACACGGGTTTCCTGATCCAGCCGGAACAATATCACATTGTGGGTAGTCATCTCTTGGCCACGCTCAAAGAAATGGGTGGCAACGCTGTCACGGAGGAGGTACTTACCGCCTGGGGCAAGGCGTACGGTGTGCTGGCCGACATCTTTATCGGCCGGGAGAGCGAGCTCTATCGGGAGAAGGCAAGCCAGGACGGTGGTTGGCAGGGAACCCGTCCTTTCATCATCAAGGAGAAGCGTCAGGAGAGTGAACTCATCACCTCTTTCGTCCTGGCCCCCCTCGATGGCAACCCCGTGTTGCGTTTCAAGCCGGGGCAATATCTCAGTATCAAGCTGGTTCATCCCGCCCTCGAGCATCAGGAGATCCGCCAGTATTCCCTCTCGGACGCCCCCAATGGCCGCGACTACCGCATCAGCGTCAAGCGCGAACCCAGGGGTCAGGCCTCCAACCTGTTGCATGATCATCTTCACATCGGTGACACGGTCGACATCATGCCGCCGGCCGGCGACTTCTTCCTGCAAGAGGAGACAGACACGCCTGTGGTGCTGATCTCCGCCGGGGTCGGCCTCACCCCCATGCTGAGCATGCTCAACCACTTGCTGGCCGAGGGCCCGGATGTGGATATTCGCTGGCTTCACGCCTGCGAACACGGCGCCCACCACGCGTTCAGGGACGAGATCCGGGCAAAGAGCAGGCAACACGGGAAACTGGAGAGCCGGATCTGGTATCGGGAGCCGGGGGAGCAGGATGTCAAAGGAGAGGATTACGACTTCAGCGGCACTCTGGCACTGGAGCAGGTCACCGACCTCATTCCGGCCGACGCC
The DNA here is from genome assembly GCF_040907765.1 of Aeromonas sp. s9. NCBI lineage: Bacteria > Pseudomonadati > Pseudomonadota > Gammaproteobacteria > Aeromonadales > Aeromonadaceae > Aeromonas > Aeromonas sp. s9. Next base: position 109,288 of record NZ_JBFOCK010000072.1, on the reverse strand, counting down.
CACTACTATTTCTGCGGCCCTGTCCCGTTCATGAAGGCAGTCAAAGCTCAGTTGGAGAATGTGGGCGTGCCTGCCGAGCGGATGCACTACGAGGTCTTCGGCCCCCATCAGGGCCTCTGATCCCTCCCCTGACCGGGAAAATGCACAAGGCCCACAAGCACAGCTTCGTGGGCCTTGTAATATCAAAGCGGGCTACCAGAACTCAGTGCATCGCCTTGGCTCGGGCGATGGCATTGGCGGGCATCCGGTTGCCGAGCCGGCTGAGCAGGCTCGCCGCCTTCTGGTGCATGGCCTTGTCGCCGATGACGGCGCCGTGCAGCCAGTGATACGCCTCCTCATAATCCAGGGGACTCCCCATGTCCTGCAGCAACATCTCCACCCACTCCATCTGTGCCCGCAAGAAGCCGAGGCTCGCGGCTTCCCGCATCAGGGTCTCGGCCCGCACCAGATCCTTCTGGACCAGGATCCCCTTCCAGTAATAGCGGCCAAGCTGTTCCAGCGCCGGCGCCAGCCCCTGGTTGGCGGCCTCCCACATGTACTGCACCCCGATCTGGGCATCCGGCTTGGTGCAAACTCCCCAGGCCAGCATGTCTCCCCAGAGGAACTGATAGGCAGGGATCTTCATCACCGAGGCCCTCGCCTCGATATCTTGGGTGAGCTGGCACCTGTCCTGCTTCACCCGGGCCAGATGGCGCCCCTGCTCTATCCAGTTGAGCAGTTCGTCCTGGCGATAGAGCGGCACGGCCTGCAACTCTCCCGCAGCAGCGGATGCCTGCGTCGTCGCCCTGGGCAGCGGCGCCGGGGCCGGGGCAGATGCCACGGGGGCGGCAGCGGCCGGCATCGCGGTTGACGGCATGGGAGCTGTGGCCACACTGGCCGAGGACTCCGCAACCGGTGCTGGGACCGGGGCGGTCGATGGCAAGGCCGCCGAGGGCGTCGGTGCTGTGGCCGGACTGGCCGAGGGCTCCGCAACCGGTGTTGGGACCGGGGCGGTCGATGGCAAGGCCGCCGAGGGCGTCGGGACGGGAGCGGCCGTGACCGCCGCCGACTGGGGTTGCGCAGCGGCCGAGGTGGGCTCCGCACCCTGCAAAGGGAAGCTGCACACACCGATAATGGCGATGAGGGTTCTTGGTTTTATCATAGGGATCTCCTGCTGCCTTCTGTTATCGGCAGCCAGGGCCATCTCCTTAGCCCGCTACACCCAACCCCGAAAATGACAAAGGGGAGCCTGGGCTCCCCTTGCGGTCGACGTATAGACTTACTTGACGAAGTCGACGCCCAGCTGGATGTCAGCCTTCAGGGTGGCCAGCATGCTGTCCATCGCTTCCTGCTCGAAGGCGCTCAGCTTGCCGTAGTCCAGCACGGTTTCGACACCGTTCTTGCCGAGCAGCACCGGCTGCGCGAAGAAGGTGGCGTGCTCACCGTTGCCTTCCACATAGGCACACTCGATGACGTTGGCTTCCCCTTGCAGACCCTTGATGAGCGACAGACCGAAACGGCAGGCTGCCTGACCCATGGAGAGAGTGGCGGAACCGCCACCGGCCTTGGCTTCCACCACTTCGGTACCGGCATTCTGAATGCGCTTGGTCATGGCAGCCACTTCCTCAGCGGTGAAGCTGGCGCCTTCAACCTGGGAGAGCAGCGGCAGAATGGTCACGCCACTGTGACCGCCGATGACGTTGACACGTACCTTGTCAACGTTCAGGCCCTTGGCTTCGGCCACGAAGGTCTCGCCACGGATCACATCCAGGGTGGTCACGCCGAACAGGCGACGCTTGTCATAGACACCGGCTTTCTTCAGCACTTCGGCGGCGATGGCGACCGTGGTGTTGACCGGGTTGGTGATGATGCCGATCAGTGCTTTCGGGCAGGAAGCAGCACACTTTTCCACCAGGTTCTTGACGATACCGGCGTTGATGTTAAACAGGTCGGAACGGTCCATGCCGGGCTTGCGCGCCACGCCGGCAGAGATCAGCACGACATCGGCGCCGACCAGAGCCGGGCTCGGATCTTCACCGCAGAAACCTTTTACTTTCACGTCAGTCGGGATGTGGCTCAGGTCCGCCGCCACGCCCGGAGTGACCGGGGCAATGTCATACAGGCTCAGTTCGGAACCGGCAGGCAGGCGGTTTTTCAACAGCAGAGCGAGGGCTTGGCCGATGCCACCGGCGGCACCCAGAACGGCAACTTTCATGATCAACTCCATGTCTAAGCGTAGGTTTAAGGTTGTTTCTAGTTGGGTTAACGCTGATTCTTATTGTGCGCCTCACCTTAAAGGATCCCCTCCTAAAAAACAATCTGATAACAGTTGTAATCACGGGTTCTGTGAGCCAGGGAACAAGCGGCGATGAAAGCGGAGAGGAATATGCGATAAATGGGAGGAAAGACACAGATTTCCTGTGCTTCCCTAATCATTAAGAGGTAAATGTGACTGCTTCAGGACTGGAAAGCCAGTGCCCGACGCTCACACCAGCGGAAACCAATTGTTAACAATCCATTCATGGTCAGATAGAGCGCTCCGGCCACGGTGAACACCGCCAGGGTGTCATAGGTCTGGGCGTTGAGACGCTGGGCCAGCCCCATGATGTCCATGATGGTGATGGTACTGGCGAGCGAACTCCCCTTGAGCACCAGGATCACCTCGTTGGAATAGGCGGGGACCAGCCGACGGGCGGCATGGCGGGTCTTCATCCACAGGGTCTGTCCGGCCGAGAAGCCGAGCGCACGGCAGGCCTCCACTTCACCGGCGGGGATGGCGTCGAGCGCCCCTTTGAACAGCCGGGTGGAGTAGGCTGCGGTATTGAAACCGAGCGCCAGCACGGCGCAGAACCAGGGTTGCTTGAGCAGCGGCCAGAGCGGCCCCGCCTTGAGCCATTCAAACTGGCCAGGCCCGTAGTAGATGAGGAAGATCTGGATGAGCAGCGGCGTACCGGTAAAGACCAGTACCCAGAGCTGCACCAGCTGGGTCGCCACCGGAATGCGACGCTCCAGCACCCAGGTCATGCCGGCCGCCATCAGCACGCCCAGCAACAAGCTGAACGCGGTGAGCTGCAGGGTGATCGCCAGCCCTCCCAGCAGGGTCATCAGGTAATCCTGCATGGTCAGCCTCCGTAACGGCGGGTATAGCGGGACGCCTGCTTCAAACCGAATTCACTCACCAGACTAATAGCCAGATAGATGAGGGCGGCAGCGGCGTACCAGGTGAAGGGTTGATAGGTGCTGGCCGAAGCCATCTGTGCCTGACGCATCATCTCGTTCACCCCGATGAGGGAGACCAGAGCGGTGTCTTTCAGCAGCACCAGCCACTGGTTGCCGAGCCCGGGCAGGGCGTGACGCCAGGCCTGGGGCAGCACGATGCGAAAGAAGGTGTGCCCCTTGCCCAGGCCGAGCGCCTGCGCCGCCAGCCGCTGCCCAGGGGGCACCGCATTGAGGGCGGCACGCAGGGTCTGGGTGGCGTAGCTCGCAAACAGCAGGGAGAGCGCCAGCACACCGCAGGCGAACGGGCTGAACTCCACGTACTCCCCGGTGATGAGGAACAGCACCTGGGTCGAGCCGAAGTAGATGAAGAGCACCACCAGCAACTCGGGCAGACCACGAATCAAGGTGGTCAGGGTGGCCACGGGCCACACCAGCCAACGCTGCTTGCTCAACTCAGCCGCACTGAATGCCAGTGCCAGCACCATGCCACCGACCAGGGATGCCAGGGCCAGCCCGAGGGTCATCCAGGCTGCATCCAACAACAGGCTCAACATGGCTTACTGCGCGAAGTACTTGTCATAGATCTTCTGATAGGTGCCGTTGGCCTTGATCTCGGCCAGCCCCTTGTTCAGCTGGGTCAGCAGTTCCTGGTTGCCCTTGGCCACCGCGATGCCAAAACCGGTACCGAAGTACTTGGCGTCGGTCACCGGGGTACCGACCACGGCGTATTCCTTGTGCTGCTTGAGCCAGTCGGCGGCCACCGCCGTATCGGCAAACACGCCGTCAGTACGGCCATTCATCATGTCCAGGAAGGCGCTCTGGTAGCTGGCGTAGGGCACGGTCAGCAGACCCTTGCTCACCCAGTTGTCCACCAGATAGGACTGGTGAGAAGTGCCGTTCTGCACGCCGACTGTCTTGTCCACCAGATCGTCCGGCCCCTTGAAGGTCTCTTTCTTGGCGACGAACACCGCGGAGTTCTCGTAATAGATGTCGGAGAAGTCGACCTGGGCGGCCCGCTCCGGCGTCACGTCCATGGCGGCGATGACGGCATCATAGCGACGGAACTTGAGGCTGGGGATCAGGCTGTCGAAGGCCTGGTTGTGGAAGCTGCACTCCAGCTTGGCCTGCTCGCAGACAGCGCGGGCCAGATCGATGTCAAAGCCCTGGAACTCGTTCTTGTCATCCAGGTATTCGAACGGCGCATAGGTTGCCTCGGTGGCGAACTTGATCTCTTTGGCCAGCACAGAAGTGCTCAGCAGACCCATGGCGGCGATCAGCAACAGACTCTTTTTCATGACAGCTTCCTTATCGACTCAATATCAATGCATCAAGAATTCGGCAAACCGGCTGGTTTGCGGGGACTGGAAGATGGCGGCGGTGCCGGATTCGATGATCCGCCCCTTCTCCAGATAGATCACCTGACTGGCCACCTTGCGGGCGAACTCCACCTCGTGGGTCACCACCACCTGGGTGATGCCGGTCTGGCTCAGAGTGCGGATGATCTCCGCCACCTCTTTGGTAATTTCGGGATCCAGGGCAGCCGTCGGTTCGTCAAACAGCAGCACCTGGGGATCCATCATCAGGGTCCGGGCAATGGCGACCCGCTGCTGCTGGCCACCGGAAAGCCGTGCGGGCCAGGCGTCCCGTTTGTCGGCCAGTTGCAGCTGGGCCAGCAAATAGGCCCCTTTCTCGATGGCCGCGTCGCGGCTCATGCCGAGCACCTTGACGGGCGCTTCAATCAGATTCTCCATCACGGTGAGGTGCGGCCACAGATTGTACTGCTGGAACACCATGCCCACCTTGCGGCGCAGCGCCTGTGCCTGACGGTTGAATTCGGCAGTTGAGAGGCTGGACGGGAAAGAAAATTCACAGTCTGCGATGCGCAACACACCGGCATCCGGCGTGTCCAGCAAGTTCATCATGCGCAGCAGAGAGCTCTTGCCTGCCCCGCTCGGGCCCAGCAATACCAAGGTCTCGCCGGGAGCAGTCCGAAAGCTCACCTGCTGCAGTACCGGCACCTTGTGCCAGGATTTTTCGATGCCGATTAATTCGATACCCATACAGCCCAATTGAATAAGTTTTCAAAATTTCGTCCTGATTCTAGCGCCAGCATAAGTTGATGCAAGCTATATTTGAATCAATATGCAGAACAAGCGCCGCTTCCTTGCCAAAACAGGCATATGAATGCAAAATAGCAGCGCTGTTCGTATCTGCCGCCTGAGCGTGACAGGCGGTCACTCCCCTCATTCGTGAGTCCAAGATGAAACATAACGACAAGCAAGAAAAACTGGCCAAGGCCTTTAAAGCCTTGCTGAAAGAGGAGCGTTTCGGCTCCCAGGCAGAGATAGTGACTGCCCTGCAAGAGATGGGCTTCGAGAACATCAACCAATCCAAGGTCTCGCGCATGCTGAGCCGCTTCGGCGCCGTTCGCACCCGCAATGCCAAGATGGAGATGGTCTACTGTCTGCCGGTGGAGCTGGGCGTGCCCACCACCTCCAGCCCCCTCAAGAACCTGGTGCTGGATGTCGACCACAACGGCGCTCTGGTGGTGATCCACACCAGCCCCGGCGCAGCCCAGCTGATCGCCCGCCTGCTTGACTCCCTCGGCAAGGCCGAAGGGATCCTCGGCACCATCGCCGGTGATGACACCATCTTCATCACCCCGACCAGCGATACCGACATCGAGGAGCTCTACCTCTCCGCCCTCGAGCTGTTCGAGCAGACGCCCTGATCCGGTCGCCTTGGGCGATCCGCACAAAAATCCCGGCCTTGGCCGGGATTTTTTGTTTTGAGCGGTCGGCAGGCCGGGCTTATTTGCCCTCGGCCACCAGAAAATCGACGGAAGGGGCGAAGAAGGCCGCGCCGGTCACCGCCCGGGTGAAGCGCAGCAGGTGATCGAAGTGGCTGCCTTCCCCTTTGTACATGCTGGCCAGCATGGCGTTGAAGTGCAGCGGCGTGCGGCAGCAGGAGATGAAGTAGAGCCCCTGCTCGCTCATGGTGCCCCAGGGCATGCTCTGGCGCAGGATCTCCATGGACTCCCCCTTCGGGGTCTTGAGGTTGACCCGCTTGATGTGGGAAGTGAGCGGCTTGTCGGCGGACTCGTATTCGATGTTGTCGACTTTGGTGCGGCCTATGATGTCTTCCTGCTCCTTCAGGGCCAGCTTCTCCCAGTCGCTCATGGCGTGGACCCAGCGCTGCACGTGGATGTAGGAGCCACCGGCGAACTCGCCGCCGTCCAGCAACGCCACCACGGCGCGGTGCTCATCCTGCGGGTTCTCGGTGCCGTCGACGAAACCGGTCAGATCCCGGCAATCCTGGTTGCGAAAACCGCGGACTTCCTCGGCCAATTCAACAAGCCCGGCCAGCAGGGCCATGACGCGATGACCGGCATGATGCAGCACGTCCACCCGATCAGCACGCAACTGCACGAACAGATCGAACGGGGTATTGGGGGCCTCCTGACCGTTGGCGGATTGCGCCATGAAACCGCGGAACTGGGGCGGCCGGGCGGCAGGATAGAGATCATCCCAGGCGTCGGCCCCGACGGCGACCAGACCGCTGAAGGCCGCATCGGGGAAGTCGGCGCTCACCGCCTCCCAGAGTGCTGGCAGGCTGGCCAGGCGGGAGGTCAGGGCAGCGGCGTCACCGGTGCGATTGAACATCAGATAGAGGGCGTGCAGATTCGGCTCTGCGCAGATCCCGGCTTGGGCTTTCATGTCTCTCTCCAAGTGCGTTGGCTATGGGCGTGGCGCGATTATAAACCAGCGCGCTTCCAGTTCATTGATTTCACGACAATACCACGCACTCATGGCAAGGGGTCAAACAACACCAGGGCATGAGGAGCCACGGTCACCCGCGCGCGCTCCCCTTCCAGGGGCTCACCGATGCTGGCTTCCAGTTGCTGGCCGCCACACTCCACCAGTACCCGGCAGTGATGGCCCAGGAACTGTTGCTCACGCACCCGGATCTCACCGTCATCCGCCGCCGTCAGCGCCAACTGCTGGGGTCTGAGCATGAGCTGCAACCGCTCCCCCACCGCGCGGCCATGGGGCTCCTGACCGCAGATGGTTCCAAGGAGGGTCTGCACGCAGTGGCTGTCCACCACCTCGGCCGCCAGATAGTTGACCCCGCCGAGAAACTCCGCCACGAAGCGGTTCCCGGGGCGGCGATAGAGCTGCTCCGGCTCCCCCACCTGTTCGATGCGACCGGCGCGAAACAGAGCCAGCCGGTCGGCGAAGGCGAAGGCCTCTTCCTTGCTGTGGCTGACGAAGATGGCACCAATGCCTTGCTGTTTGAGCAGGGCGCGGATCTCGAGGATCAGTTTCATCCGCACCTGGGTGTCGATGTTGGAGAAGGGCTCGTCCAGCAGTATCAGGCGCGGCTTGCACACCAGGGCGCGGGCGATGGCCACCCGCTGCTGCTGGCCGCCGGAGAGCTGGTGGGGATAGCGCTCCCCCAATCCCTGCAGGTTGACCAGCGCCAGCGCCTCTTCCACCTGCTGCTGGCGGCTGCCGCGATCCTGCCCGGTCAGGCCGAAGCCGACGTTCTCGGCCACCGTCAGGTGAGGAAAGAGAGCGTAATCCTGGAAGATCATGCCGATATGGCGGGCCTCCGGCGGCACACTCACTCCGGGGGCATCGAGCAGGGTCTCTCCCAGCCGGATCTCCCCCTGGGCCAGGGGCAGCAGACCGGCCACCGCCTTGAGCAGCGTGGTCTTGCCACAGCCGCTGGCCCCCAGCAGACAGACGATCTCGTTGTCGGCCACCTGCAGGGAGAGCTGCTCCAGCACGGGGCGGCCATTGTAGTGACAGCTGACCTTCTCGATATTCAGGCAGGACAAGGTTCTTTTCCTCTCGCGTAGTGATGCCGGACGGGGCCGCTCAATGGCCTGGACCATCCAGGGTACGGTTGATCCACAGCAGGGGAATCAGCCCCACCAGCACGATGACGATGGCACCGAGCGCCCCCCGCTCCAGCATCTCGTCCGAGACGAACTGATAGACGTGGGTCGCCAGGGTTTCGAAGTTGAACGGCCGCAGCAGCAGGGCGGCGGGCAGCTCCTTCATGGATTCGATGAACACCAGCATGGCGCCGGCAAAGAGGCCGCGCCGTACCAGCGGCAGGTGAATGCGACGCAGCATGCCGCCCGCCCCCTGCCCCAGAGAGCGGGCCGCCATGTCGAGGCTGGGGGAGATCTTGCTCATGCTGCTCTCCACCGACCCGATGGCGATGGCCACGAAGCGCACCAGATAACCGAACACGATGGCGGTGAGGGTGCCGGTCAGGAGCAGACCGGGGCCCGGCATCCCGAGCCACTCGGCCAGATCGTTGATGCCAAAATCAAGGGCCGTGAGCGGCACCAGCACGCCGATGGCCAGCACGGTCCCCGGCATGGCATAGCCCATGGCGGCGAGGCGCAGGGGCAGCAGGCTGCGAGTCCCCCCATCGAGGCGACGGAAGAAGCCGAGCAGCAGGGCAATGGCCATGGCCAGCAGGGCGGTCAGGGCCGAGATGGCAAGGCTGTTGCCCGCAAAGCGCACGAATTCGGGCGTCCACGACAGCGCGAAGTAACGCACCCCGTAATCGAACAGGATGACGAACGGCAGGGCGAACCCCGCCAGCACCAGGCCCCAGCACCAGAGCCCGGCCAGCACGCCCCTCAGGCCCCCGAGGGGGTAACGCAGGGGCTGCTCGAAGCCCATGGACTTCTGGAACACCTGCTGGCGCTGGCGGGAGCGGCGCTCCAGCGCGATGAGCAGCACCACCGCCAGCAGCATCAGACAGGAGAGCTTGGCGGCGGTCGCCAGGCTGCCGTAGCCTAGCCAGGTGTCGTAGATGGCGGTGGTCAGGGTGTTGATGGCAAAGAAGTGGACGGTGGCAAAGTCCGCCAGAGTTTCCATCGCGACCAGAGATGCCCCCACCATGATGGCCGGGCGGGCCAGGGGGAGGCTCAGGCGGCGAAAGCTCTGCCAGGGGGTGCAGCCGAGCAGACGGCTGGAGTGAATGAGGCTGACCGACTGCTCCAGGAAGGAGGCCCGTGCCAGCAGATAGACATAGGGGAAGAGCACCAGCGCCAGCACCCAGGCGGCGCCCCCGAGGGAGCGAATGCCCGGGAACCAGTAGTCGGTCGGTCCCTGCCAGCCAAACAGGGCACGCAGCCCCGCCTGCAGCGGGCCCGAGTAGTCGAGCAGGTCGGTATAGACGTAGGCAACGATATAGGAGGGCATCGCCATGGGCAGCATCAGCGCCCATTGCAGGGCGCGGCGCCCCGGCACCTCGCACATGGCCACCAGCCAGGCGGTGGGCACTCCGAACAGCAGGCTGAAGCAGACCACCCCCAGCACCAGGCCGGACGTGTTTCGCAGATAGTCCGGCAGTACGGTATCGGCGAGGTGGGCAAACAGTTCCCCATCAGCCGAGAAGGCGGAGAAGACCAGGGCGAGTACCGGCAAACCCAGCAGCAGGGCGGTGGCCCAGCTGCCGGCAATCCATCCAAAATGTTTCATGAGTCCACAGAAGTTGATGGGGCCGTTGGCCCCATCTGATTACAAGTCGAATTTCACTTCATCCAGCAGTTGCAAGGCGTCCTTGCGGTGCTTGGCATAATCGCTGACCGGCATGGGGTCAGACTTGAACGTGCCCCAGGACTTGACCATGGCAGAAGGCTCGACCCCCGCCTTGACCGGGTACTCGGCATTCACATCCGCATACATGTGCTGGGCGGTATCCCCGGAGAGGAACTCCATCAGCTTCTGTGCTGCGTCCTTGTTCTTGGCATACTTGGTCATGGCCACGCCGCTCACGTTGACGTGGGCACCGCGATCACCCTGGTTCGGGAAGTTGATTTCCACCGCGTCGGCCCAGGACTTCTGCGCCGGGTCCTTCAACATGGCACCCAGGTAGTAGCTGTTGCCCAGGGAGACATCACAGATGCCGTCCTTGATCGCCTTGACCTGATCACGGTCGTTGCCCTGGGGCTTGCGCGCCAGGTTGGCCTTGACCCCTTCCAGCCAGGTCTTGGTGTCCGCCATGCCGTGATGGGCAATCATGGACGAAACCAGCGCCACATTGTACTCGTGCTTGCCGCTACGGGTACAAATTTTTCCTTTGAATTCAGGCTTGACCAGATCTTCGTAGCGGATGGTGTCGAGCTTGCCAAGACGCTCCTTGCTGGAGTAGATGGCACGCACCCGGGTGGTCAAGGCGAACCAGCGGTTGTCCGGATCGCGATAGATGGCGGGGATGTTCTCCTGCAGCGTCTTGCTGTCCACCGGCTGCACCAGGTCCTTGTCCACCAGCTCGGTCAGACGGCTGATGTCCACGGTCAGCATCAGATCGGCCGGAGAGAGCTTGCCTTCCCGTTCCAGACGCTCGTTCAGCCCCTCTTTGGCAAACACCACATTGACCTTGATCCCAGTCTCCTTCTCGAACTGCTGGATGATGGGCTTGATCAGCTCATCCTGACGGTTCGAATAGACGTTTACCTCCTGGGCGGCGAACGCCGACTGGGCGACAAGCGTGGAGAAAGCCAGTGCCAACATCTTCATTTTCATCATCCGTTCCTTGTCTGCGTAAAGAGTGATAACCATTTTCGTTTGCATTCTGCATGAATCGGGAGGAGAGGATCAAGGCTGTTTGCTGGGTTGGAACGATCTATTTAATCAGCGGCCAAACAAAAAGACCGGATGGAATCCCATCCGGTCTTTCGACGACCACCCCTTCACACTGTCGGCAGAACCTGCCCGGACCTTTGCCCGACCCGGCCGGGCAAAGGAGCGTATTCAGAGCGCCTCGTCGTCGCTCTCACCAGTACGAATACGCACCGCTTGCAGCAGGTCATAGACGAAAATCTTGCCGTCACCGATTTTGCCGGTATAGGCAGCCTTGCAGATGGCCTCGATCACCCCTTCGACGTTCTCGTCTGCGGTGGCGATCTCCAGCTTTACCTTCGGCAGAAAGTCGACCTGGTACTCGGCCCCCCGGTATAATTCGGTGTGCCCCTTCTGGCGACCAAAACCCTTCACTTCGGAGACGGTCAGGCCTTCCACCCCCAGGTTGGCGATGGCCTCGCGCACGTCGTCCAACTTGAAAGGTTTGATAATCGCAGTAATCAGCTTCATCTGGTTGCTCCCAATCCATGGTATGTCACGAATGGGTCATCAATTCTTGTGCCAAGTATTTTTATCGTTTATTTTCATATAGATAGATATGACACTCTGAGCCAGAAAGGCTCAGGATCACCAAGGAAGCGCATCTCGCCCCATAATGAGGCACCAAGCTGCACCAGACTCCCTTGATGCACCAAATGAGAGCATCACCCCATGTTAGTCATCTCCAACAGCGTGATCATCCCCTGGCATGAACTGCAATTCCAGACCATGCGGGCCCAGGGCAATGGCGGGCAGCACGTCAACAAGACCGACTCCGCCGTCTGGCTGCGCTTCGATTATCGCGACTCCCCCAGCCTGCCGCCGCTCTACAAGGAGGGACTGGAGCGGCTCAGCGACAGCCGGGTTCACGACGGCTTCATCCAGATCAGGGCCGAGACCCATCGCAGCCAGGACATGAATCGCAAGGAGGCCATGAGCCGCCTGGCCGAGCTGCTGAAAAAAGCCGCCTGGCGCCCCAAGGCCCGCCACGCCACCAAGCCGACCCGCAGCTCCCAACGCAAGCGGGTCGATGCCAAGAAACGCAAGGGAGAGATCAAATCCACCCGCGGCAAGCCCGTGCTGGAGTGACCTGCCACAAGCCCGAGGACAAGAGAATGCAGTACAGCTTTTGTGAGTGCGCCAAGGGGCCCCTGCTCATCGCCATCGATGGGGCCGGGCTGCGCCACGTGGAATTCATGCAAGGGGAGCGCCCCGTCCTGCCGCAACCGGAGTGGCAGCGGGATGATGCCGCCCTGGCCCCCTTTGTCGAGCAGTTTTCCGCCTACTTTGCCGGCCGCCTGCGGCGCTTCGATCTCCCCCTGGCCGCCACGGGCACACCATTCCAGCAGGCCGTGTGGCAGGCGTTGTGCGACATTCCCTACGGCGAGACCGTCAGCTACCTCCAGATTGCAGAGGCCATCGGCAACCCCAGGGCGGTGCGGGCGGTGGGCGCCGCCAACGGCCGCAATCCCCTCAGCATCATAGTGCCCTGCCACAGGGTCATAGGGCGCAGCGGTGAACTGACCGGCTACGGGGGAGGCATCCCCATCAAGCGCTGGTTGCTGGCACTGGAGCAAGAGACCGCAGACCACTTCGCGCTGACCCCATGAAAGGGCGCGCCTCCCTGTCAAATGCGGGTTGCGGGTGCTGGCACCACAGACCGCAGGCCACTCGCGCGGATCCTCTGACGAGCGGCATCTCCATCACATGCGAGTTGCTGGTCCCAACAGCATACCGCGTTGCACTGCTCATGACGGACAGCATCCCCATCACATGCTGGTTTCTTGCCATCTTGCAGCATGGTTGCGTGATGCGTTGAGCAGGCATCGGGATAATATTCCGACGAAACCGCCCCATGGCAGGAGCGTGCCCACCGCCCCGATTCATCTTTCCTTTGAGCAGCACAACAAAATAAATCGCTGATTATTTATTTTATTTCAGCATCAAACATTTAAAAATCACATTACGGCAGCATTTTGAAAATGAACACAGTATGAAGAATCGCCTCAGAAGCGCTTCAGAGAGTATCAGGCATCATGGCTTCACACTTGGATGGGACGGCTCATCCCTCATTCAGGTGGCACCCATGTGACGCTTCCAATCTGTCTTTTCCCCGCGCCTCCCCAGAGGCGCTTTTTTTGCCTGCAAGCGGGTGCAAAAAAGCCCGCCGAAGCGGGCAATGACCGGAAGGTGCTGACTTCCAGGGTCTATCAGAGGGCGAGGAACAAGCCTGCCAGGGAGGCGCTCATCAGGTTTGCCAGCCCCCCCGCCAGGATGGCGCGCATGCCGTAGCGGGCAATGAAGGACTTTCGCTCCGGCACCATGGCCCCCAGGCCGCCGATGAGGATCGCCATGGAAGAGATGTTGGCGAAACCACACAGGGCGAAGGTGACGATGGCCTTGCTCGACTCGTTCAGGGTCTGATCCTGCACCAGGGCAATGAAGGCGACGAACTCGTTGATGACGATCTTGGTGCCGATCAGGGCACCGGCCGCCTGGGCCTGATCCCAGGGGACGCCGATGAGCCAGGAGACGGGGGCAAACAGCCAGCCCAGGATGATCTGGAAGCTCAGCTCCAGCCCCACCAGGTCGCCGGCCCAGCCCAGCAGGCCGTTGAGCAGGGCGATCACACCGACGAAGGCCAGCAGGGTCGCCCCCACGGCGACGGCGATGTTGAGACCCGCCATGGCGCCATCGGCGGCCGCTTCAATGACGTTGGTGGCGCGGGGGATCTCCACGTCTTCGTGGTGATCTTCCTCTTGCGCGGCGGGCGGCACCAGGATCTTGGCCATGGCAAGCCCGGCAGGGGCGGACATGAAAGCCGCCGCAATCAGGTATTTCAGCTCGACCCCGATGCTGGCGTAGCCCACCAGGGTGCCGCCGGCTACCGAGGCCAGCCCGCAGCTCATCACCGCAAAGAACTGGGAATCGGACATCCTGGAGAGATAGGGTTTGACCACCAGCGGCGCTTCCACCATGCCGACGAAGATGTTGGCGGTGGCAGAGAGGCTCTCGGCGCGGCCGGTGCCCAGCAATTTCTGCAGGCCGCCGCCGAGCAGGGCGATCACTTTGGGCATCAGGCCGATGTGATAGAGGATGGCGATCAGCGCGGAGAAGAAGATGATCACCGGCAGCACGTTGAAGGCGAAGATGAAACCGAGTTTGAACTTGGCCAGATCCCCGAACAGGAAGGCAATCCCCTCCTGGCCGTAGCCGATGACGCTGCTGACGCTCTCGCTGACACCGTTCAAGACCTGCTGACCGGCGGGCAGCCAGAGCACCAGGGCGGCGAAGAGCACTTGCAGGCAGAGGGCAAAGCCCACTGTTCGCAACGGGATACGACGACGATTATCAGAGCAGAGTGCGGCCAGGGCCAGGATGCTCAGGATACCAAGCAGGGCAATCATGGGGATTCCATCCAGTGAGGCTGAAGATGGGCGCGGATTCTGCTCCCCTCCCCTCACCGCCGCAACCCTGCCGGGTTACAACCCTGTTAGCAAAAACGTTTGCACGATATCGGTTGCGCCAACTGACTGATTTGACACAACTTTGAAACCGCACTCACGCCAGTGTTCTTGTATGGAAACGATTATTCCTCGGTGCCGGACAATTTCCCCCCGAGCCAGGGTGCGAGTCGCTGCGCCCAGTAGGGCCCGGGTCCGAAGCTCTCCTTGAGGAAGTCGATGAAGAGGCGGATCTTGGGATCCAGATGCTCTCGCCTGGCATAGACGGCGTGCACCGCCATCTTCTGGTTCGGTTGCCACTGGGGCAGCAGAGGGATGAGCTGACCAGATTGCAGCTCCTTGTCCAGCAGGTAGTTGGCCACATAGGCGATGCCAAGCCCGGCCAGGGCGGCGTCACGCACCGCTTCCGCCAGATCCACCCGATAGTTGCCCGCCACCTGCACCGTCTGGCGCTCCTTGCCCTGGCGAAATGACCACTCGTGGTAGCGCCGCTCCCGGCTCTGGTAGGTGATGCAATTGTGATGGGCCAGATCCCTGGGGTGCAGTGGCGTGCCGTGACTCAGCAGATAATCCGGCGAGGCCACCAGCACGAAACCGATGTCTGCCAGTCGCTGCCCTACCAGGGACTCGGGTTTGTCCTCGTAGGTGGTGATCCAGAGATCCAGCCCCTCATCCACCAGATTGGTGCGGTGATCGAACAGGGACACCTCCAGCTCCAGATCCGGATAACGTGCCTGAAACGCCTTGAGGCGCGGGATCACGTGCAACCGCCCGAAGGATTGACCAACCCCCAGATGGAGCACGCCGCTCACCTTGCCACGGCGCTCCGCCACCATGGATTCCGCCTCCAACGCCACCGCCACCAGAGCGCGGCAGTGGCGGGCATACTCCAGACCCAGTTCGGTGAGCCCGAAACGGCGGGTAGTGCGCTGTACCAGCTGGGCGCCGAGCGCGGTTTCCAGCAGGGCGAGCTGCTTGCTGATGTGGGATTTGGAGACCCCGAGGCGGCGCGCAGCCGCCGAGATGCCCTGTTCACGAACCAGGGCATCGAAGATCACCATTTGGGGAAGACGTTGCAGCACGGAGTCACCGGAGTGGATGGCGGGGCCGCATTTTTCCAGAGCGGCCCGCCATGGGGTAGGGTCAGTGCCCCAGGGCATCGATGATCTGCTGTTTGAGAGGATCATCCGACGGATTCTGGTTGGCGCCATAGCTCGCAATCAGCTTGCCGTCCCGCCCGACCAGGTACTTGTGGAAGTTCCAGTTGGGCGCATCACCGTCGGCAGCCGCGGCCAGCCCCTTGAACAGCGGCACCGCATCCGAACCCCGCACCGCCACCCGGTTGAACATGGGGAAGGTCACCCCGTAGTCCCGGCGGCATACCTCGGCGGTTTTGTTCTCGTTGCCCGCCTCCTGCCAGAAATCGTTGGAGGGGAAGCCCAGCACCATCAGTCCCTTCTCCTTGTAGCCCTGATAGAGGGCTTCCAGATCCCGGAACTGACCGCTGTAACCGCAGTAGGAGGCGGTGTTGACCACCAGCACCACCTTGCCTTCGGTCAACTGGCAGAGGTTGTGGCGCTGGGTGCTGTTGAGCTCCCGCATCTCCACGTTGAAGTAATCGGGGCAGGCGGCAGAGACCGCGCCCGAGCCGAGCATCAGCAGCAGGGTGAACCATTTCATCGACATGACTCCCATTGTTTTGTCCATCATACGCAAGACCCCGGAATCTGGTTCAGGGATCAGTGCAGGGGGATCCCGGTCAGCCAGCCGTGTCCCCAGAAGATAAGCAGAGCCGCGAGGGCCAGCCCCGCCCCCAGACTGATCCCCGTCCCCTGCCAGGTGGCGGCGGCACGAGGGTGACGACCCCACTCCCGCATCGAAATCCAGACGATGCTGATGAGAGCCCAGAGACCGAGCCCGCCAAACAGCACCAGAGAACGCGCCTCGCTGTTCACCGCCAGATGGGCCCCCGACCAGAGCAGCACCCCGAGCAGCTGGGGATGCACCAGCCAACGGCGGAAATGGTTGGCCCCCTGCCCCGCGCACAGCAGGACGAGGGCGATCGGCATGACCCCCATCACCAGGGTGGGCCCCCAGACAGGCAGAAAATAGAGGGGCATGGGGCTGGCACTGCGCCAGCCTGCGAGGATGCAGCCGATGGCGACGAACACCAGCAGCGAGAAGAGCCCCTTGTAGCGGTTCTCCCCCAGCCGCTCCCGCAGACGGGCGCGGTGTTGTGCCGCGAAACAGGGGTAAAGATGAGTCAGGGTGAACAACACCACCCCCAGGGTCAGCAGGATCATGGCTCGCTCCTCGCATATTGCCCCCCGGAATGGGAAGCCCTTCCTCAGGCGGGCCTTGTTTCTCGTGGCTCCCTCACTGTCGGGAGATCACTATGCCGCAAAGCCCCTTGTCAGAATACAAAAACCATATGAAAGACAGCAGGATAATAAAAAAAAGCCGACCCAAGGATCGGCAAGTGCGTCAGAGGTGCCACGCCGGGCCGCTCACTCTGCTGCACGGGGCAAGGTCAGGCCGATGCACCGCATCGGCCAGGAGAGAGGGTCATTTGCGCAGCAGGTAGAGAGCCGCCACGTTGCGGGCCGTGAGCTGCAGGTTGGTGGTGGCGGTGGCCAGCGCCTCCGGCAGGGACATGGCCCGATTGACCACGGCGAACACCGCATCCAGTCCGTGCTCGTGCACCACGCCGCAGTCATCGGTGAGGCATCCGGCGATGCCGATCACCGGCTTGCCGAACTGCTTGGCACAACGAGCTACCCCGATGGGCGTCTTGCCATGGATGGTCTGGCTGTCGATGCGGCCCTCGCCGGTGATGACCAGATCCGCATCGGTCACCGCCTCGGCCAGGTTCAGCGCCTCGATGACAATCCGGATGCCGGGTTTGAGCTCGGCGCCGAGCAGCCCCACCAGGGCTGCCCCCATGCCGCCTGCGGCCCCCGTTCCCGGGATCTCCTTCACCTGCTTGCCAAGCGCCTGCTCGATGCAGTCCGCGTAACGGGCCAGATTGGCATCCAGCTCGGCCACCATCTCGGGAGTTGCCCCCTTCTGCGGACCGAACACGGCGGACGCCCCTTTCGGGCCGCACAGCGGATTGTCCACGTCGCAGGCCACCTCGATGGTGAGTCCGGTCAGACGGGGATCCAGCCCGCTCAGGTCGATGGTGGCCAGCTCGGCCAGACCGGCACCGCCCGGCGCGATAGGGGTACCATCTGCTTTCAGGAGCTTGCCGCCGAGTGCCTGGATCATGCCGGCACCGCCGTCATTGGTGGCGCTGCCCCCGATGCCGAGGATGAGGTGGTCCACCCCCATCTCCAGCGCGGCCAGGATCAGCTCCCCGGTGCCGACACTGGAGGTGAACCGCGGATTGCGCAGCTCGGGCGCCACCAGATGAAGGCCGGAGGCCGCCGCCATCTCGATGACGGCGCGCTTGCCATCCCCCAGCAGGCCCACGAAGCCCTGTACCCTGTTGCCAAGGGGAGCGGTCACCTCGACCGGCAGGATGCGACCACCGGTGGCATCCACCAGAGACTGCACCGTCCCCTCGCCGCCATCGGCCATGGGCAGCTTGACGTAGGTGGCATCCGGCAGCACCTGCTTGAAACCGGCCTCGATGGCATCGGCCACCGCCATGGCGCTCAGGCTCTCCTTGAATGAATCGGGGGCGATCACAATTTTCATATCAGTTCCTTAGGCGAGGCCAAACACGCCAAACATCAGGGTGGAGACAACGGCGATGGTCAGACCGACCGCAGTTTCGTAGGGGATGAGCTTGAGTCGCTCGCCGACGCCCATGTGGACGCTGCCGCCGGTGGCATGGAAGAAGGAGCCGTGGGGCATGTGGTCAAACACGGTGGCGCCGGCGTGGATCATGGCGGCCCCTGCCAGGCTGCTGATCCCCAGTTCAATCAGAGTGGCGCTGAACACGTTGGAGGCCACCACGGTCCCGGCCGTAGTCGAGGCGGTCGCCAGCGACATCAGGGCACCGGAAATGGGGGCCAGCAGATAGGAGGGCAGACCGGAAGCTGTCAGGCCGCTGATGAGCACATCTTTCAGGCCGGAGTTGGCGATGATGCCCGCCAGGGTCCCCGTCCCCAGCAGCATGATGGCCACCGGCGCCATGCGGGCCAGGCCCGAGACGGCAAACTGGTTCACCTTGGTGAACTTGCCCATCATCAGAGCCCCCACCAGGCCGCCGAGGGGCAGCGCAATGAGCGGGTCCACCACGATGCCGGCGATGGGACGCAGGGCCAGCAGCAGGATGGCGACCAGGGGCGCACTGATGGCGGCGGCAAAGCCGGGCAACTTGGCACCGTCAAAGCTCACCACCTCGTCGGCGGCCACCTTGCTGCCCCGGTTGTTGAGGCGCTTGGCGAGCCAGTAGGCCATCACCAGACCGAACAGGCCGGGAATGATGCCAGCCGCCATCACCGAGGTGAGAGGCAGGTGGAAGGCATCGGCTGCCGCGATGGCGTTGGGATTGGGAGACATGACGTTGCCCGCCTTGCCACCGCCTATCATCGCCAGCAGGATGGCCGCCTTGGAGAGATCGGCGCGGCGGGCGATGGCCAGCGCAATGGGGGCGACCGTGATGACGGCCACGTCCACGAAGACGCCGACCGCGGTCAGGATCAGGGTGGCCAGCGCCAGGGCCAGCAGGGCGCGGGTTTCGCCGAGTTTCTTGACGATGGTCTCGGCGATGGTGGTGGCGGCGCCCGATTCGATGAGCACCCCGGCCAGCACACCCGCCGCCAGGATCCGCATCACTGCCGTGGTGATCCCCTGGGCGCCGCCGATCATCAGGGCGACGGTCTGGGTCAGGTCGGCGCCACCGATCAGGCCACCGGCCAGGGCACCGACAATCATGCCGTAAGCGGGCGGCACCTTCTTCAGGATGAGGAAGATGGCGATGGAAAGCGCGGCGAGCGCGCCGAGCGCGGAGACTGGGATCATGACGGGCACCTTGTTGTTGTAATGAGTGGCGCCATTATGGGGATCCCCGCCTGGAATGCTTTGGCCATAAAACCAAAAAAAGCATTTACCGGCCTTGTATTTTTGTTGGAAAAGACAAATCAACTATCGAGACTGAGCCCGAGATAGAGCAGAAATTTGTCATCTAACTTATTGAAATTCAAGCCGGTTATCTGCTCTATCCGGGTCAGTCGATAACGCAGGGTGTTGGGGTGAATGAACAGGGCTTCGGCACAGGGATGCAGATCACAATCCTGCAAGAAATATTGGCGCAGCGTCTTTTGCAGCGTTCCCTTTGTGTCCTCCTGCGCCAGCTTTTGCAGCGGAGCCCGCAGCTGATCCGCCTGCCAGGAGTCCGCCAGGGTGCCGAGCAGCACTGAGAGCCGGTAATCCTCGAAGAAATAGACCTGCTTGCGGGGCGATTGGCGCATGCCACGGCGCAAGGTGTCTCGCGCCGTCTGGTAGGAGAGCGCCAGCCCGGGGATGCCGGCGAAGTAATCACCCACCCCGATACGAACCTTGAAATGGGGAATACGGGAGAGCAGTTGCCGGATCCGACTGCGCTCCTGCGTCGACTGCCAGACGCCGTCGCTGAGCTGGGCGGGTTTGAGCACCACTATCTCGTCCAGGCCGTTGATGGCCACCAGGTTGTCCCGCTCCGGGTTTTCCAGCAGGTGAACCAGCTCCCTCACCTGGGCGGGCTCGGCCTCCTCCAGCGCCAGCACGGCCACCACCCGGGGCTGGGCGAGATCCAGCTCGAGGAAGCGGGCCACCTGTTGCAGTTGATCGGCCCGCCCTTCGCCGCGAATGAGCTGCAACACCAGCTCCTCCTTGTGGCGCTTGTCCCACTGCAACTGCTCGGTGAGTGCCGCCTGTTCCAGGATGAGCTCGGCGGTCATGCGCACCAGCTCGGCGTAAGCACGCACGATGTCCGGATCCCCCGAGATGCCGATGACGCCGAGCAGCTCCCCCTGATAGGCGATGGGCAGGTTGATGCCGGGCCTCACCCCCTTGAGCTCCCGGGCGGTGGCCTCGCTTATCTCCACCACCCGGTTCTCGGTCAGGGCCAGCACGGCCCCCTCGTGGCGCTGGTGCAGCCGCTCCGGATTGCCGGACGCAATGATGAGTCCCCGTTCATCCATGACGTTGACCGAGAACGAGAGGATCTTCATCGCCCGGCTGACTATCTGATGCGCGAGCGCGTCGTTGAGCTGCATTGCCTCTCCATACCATTCGTTGACAGGGTCCCCGGCGTGCGCCATCACCGGGATCACCCGTTAAAGATCCCACATCATCAAGACAAGCGCGGGGGGGATCGCTAGAATAGGCCACTTTACGCTATCAGTGCCCCACCATGGATCAAGGATCCGGCATCATGCCGCTTTGCGCCGTGGTGGTTTCACCCTCCGATATGGACTCCGCTATGGATTATGAATTTCGCCGCGACCCGTTCGGTGGCTATCGCGCCCGGTTCTCCATGGGCCATGAAGCCATCGGCCAGTGGTTGATCGACGAGGTGGGCAAGGACGAGGAGAAGCTCGACGAGCTGTTCGCCATCATCGACCAGCTCTCCAGCCGGGCCCGCACCGAATACCGGCTGCTGGGGGGCGACTACTCCCTGCTGCTGACCCACGAGGAAGCCGAGGTGAAGGCCAATGTCCTCAATATCGAGCAGGACGAGGATCTCGACGATCTCGCCTACTACGATGATGAACAGCTGGCCATGTGCGGGCTGGAAGATTTTGCCCAGGTACTCGGCTCCTGGCGCGCCTTTATCCGCAACGAGGATATGGGCTGATTACCCCCATTCGGGCGAGCATGCCCCTTGCAACCCAACAGGATTGACTATGTCCATTTACGATTTTGATGACGAACTGCCGGAAGACGAGCTGGATCAACCGAAGAAACCCGCCCAGCCCAAGAAGAAGGGCAAGCAGGTGCTGAACACCCAGGTCAACCTGAGCCCGCGCGATGCCAGCCGCCTGAACGGCATGCACGTCGAGGCCATCACCACTCTGGATGACGTCAGTCTGCCGAAGAACGTCATCTTCAAGGCCGGTCTCATCGCCCTGGGCGAGCTGGAAGCCAGCAAACGCGCCGACATCATCGCCCGGGTCATCGCCGAGTCCGGTCGCTGATACGGGAAGGCCATCGCCTCTCTCGGTGGCATCTTGCCGCCGTCCAAGCCGGAGCCCAGCTCCGGCTTTTCATTGCGCGTCTTCTGCCGGCCAGTCTCGGCCACCCCCTTTTCCTTGAACCAGACCATGGGGATCGTTAAGGTGCGCCCTTCATTCATACAAGGAGACTCGATGTTACCACTCCCCGATATCCTCATCTGGCTCGTCCTGGGGCTGGCCGTACTCTGCTGCCTCGCCCGCCGGACCAGGCCCGGCATGCTCCTGTTGGGACTTGCCCTGCTTACCGCCCTCTGGCTTGAGCGACTCGCGCCCCTCGCCGCTCTTGTCAGCCTCGCCGGTCTGCTGCTGGCCTGGCGCACTCCCACCCTGCCCCCACCCTGGCGCGGCGTCGCACTGACGCTGGTCCTACTGTGGTCCCTCGCCCTGACGCTGCATCTGGTGCCCGGCTTTGACAATCTCAGGGTGCTCGACAAGGTACAGGCGGGCCCGGCCAGCGTGCCCTTCACCCTTTACCTCAATCTGGA
The DNA here is from genome assembly GCF_040907765.1 of Aeromonas sp. s9. NCBI lineage: Bacteria > Pseudomonadati > Pseudomonadota > Gammaproteobacteria > Aeromonadales > Aeromonadaceae > Aeromonas > Aeromonas sp. s9. The sequence goes on along the minus strand of NZ_JBFOCK010000072.1, from coordinate 87,326 downwards.
CAAGCCGCTCATTTTCTTCGCCCTGCTGCTGGGCATCCCCGGCCTGCTCGGCCCGGGTGGAACGATGCGCTGGCGGCCGCTGGCCCTGCTCATCCTGCCGCTCACGGCCCTGCTCATCACCGCCTGGCAACTGGGCGCCCTCAAACCCGAAGCGGGACTGCCCCACTGGTGGTGGCTGTTCGCGTTCAACAACCTGCTGTTCACCTGTGTGGCGGAAGAAGCGCTGTTCCGGGGATGCATCCAGCAAGGGGTGGCAAGCCGAAGCACGCCCTGGGCAGGCCTCCTGGTCGCCAGCCTGCTGTTCGGCGCAGCCCATCTTGCCGGTGGCCCGTTGCTGGTGTTGTTCGCCGCGCTGGCGGGGGCCTGCTATGGCCTGGCGTTCCAGCTGAGCGGGCGCCTCAGTATCGCCATCCTGCTCCACTTCCTGTTCAACTTCGCCCACCTGGCCCTGTTTACCTATCCCCTGGCCAGCCACTGACGTCGAGCACAGGTTCACCGGGCAAAAAAATGCCCCGCCCCCGTGGGGGCAGGGCATCTGCATTCACCCTGCAATCTAGTCGACGTAGAAGGTCTGCTGGAAGGTCAGCGTCTGCTGCTGCCCCTCCCCCATGATCTTCAGGGTGAACTGGTAGGTGTCCTCATTGCGATAGGGCAGCACTGCCAGGTAATAGATGGCATTCCCCTCTTTCACCTCCTGAAAATTCAGGGTGCGAAGGGTGCCGGTCAGATTGCGGGCTTCGCCGCTGATCCCCACCGCCTGTGCCACCCCCTGCTTGTTCTGCACCGCGATATTGACGATGCCGTTATAGCGGCTGCGCTCCAGGCCATAGGTCCTGGCTACCTCGGGGGTGAGGAAGCTGGAGTTGAACGCGCTGTAGTGCACTTTCCAGGGGCCCAGCTCCTGCATCTGCTCAGCCCGCAGCGGCAGCGTCATCAGGAGTGCCAGCAGGCAACTCATCCAGGCAGTTTTCATGATGTCATCCCTCTCGTATCAACCCTGATTATCGAGCAGAGCGGCAATCTCGGCGGGGATCTGCTTTGGCGCGTCGATGGCGACCGTCTTGTGCCGACCCAGCTCCCCCCGCAGGATGCGAACCTGCCCCTTGGCCACCTTGCACTGCTTGGCCAGGTACTTGATCAGGTGACTGTTGGCCTGACCATCCACCGGCGGTGCCGTGATGGCCACTTTCAACTCGTCACCGTGCAATCCGATGATCTGATCCCGGCTCGCCTTGGGCTGGATCATCAGATGCAACACCAGCTCGTCCCCTTCCAGCAGGACGGCGGGCATCAGATCATCCACCACAACTGGCCGAACAGATCCCCCATCAGGTAGTTGATGGCCTGCAGCGCGATGAAGGCGACCAGCACGGAGAGATCCAGCCCGCCCAATGCAGGCAGGATGCGGCGAATGGGGGCCAGGAAGGGTTCAGTGAGCTGGTGCATCACGTATTCAATGGGGTTGCGACCCTGGCTGACCCAGCTCAGGATGGCGCGGATCAGCAGGATCCAGAAGATCATGGAACCCGCCTTCTTCAACACGGTGAGCGTCGCAAACAGACAGAGAGTGAGCCAGTCCGCCTGCAGCACATTCATGCTCTTGAGCAGGACCAATTTGCCAAAGGCGATCAGCAGCGCCAGCAGCACAGAGGCCATGTCCAGCCCGCCAAAACCCGGGATGACGCGGCGCAGGGGCACCACCAGCGGGTTGGTCAGCTTGACCACCATCTGGCTCATGGGGTTGTAGAAGTCGGCCCGCGCCCACTGCAGCCAGACCCGCAGCAGCACCACCATAAGGTAGAGATCAAAGACAGTGTTAATCAAAAAGTAAGCCGTGTTCATCCGGGCTCCTTGCTAAAAGGGATTCAGAAAAGGGTTTCCATTTCGCCGGCCCGGGTAACGGCCGCCTGCATGGCTCTTGCGGTCAGCGGCATCAGCCCCTGCTCCTGGAATGTCTTGACGGCCTCGGCCGTGGTCCCGCCCTTGCTGGTCACCTGCTCGCGCAGGGTCTGCAGCGACAGCTCGGGATTCTGCTCCACCATGGCGGCCGCTCCCAGGGCGGTTTGCTGCACCAGCAGGCGGGCCTGCTCCGGCGTAAAGCCCATGGCCTCGGCCTCCTCGGCAATCGCCTGCATGAACAGGAAGAAGTAGGCCGGGGCACTGCCCGCCGCCGCAATGACGCCGTTGATGCCGGCCTCCTCATCCACCCAGAGGGTCTTGCCCACGGATTGCATCATCTGTTCGGCCACCGCCCGATCGGCCTGCCCGATGGCGGGCGGTGCATAGAGCCCGGTCATCCCCAGCCCCAGCAAGGAGGGGGTGTTGGGCATGGTACGAATAATGCGATCGTGACCACCCGCCATCTCCTGCAAGCGCACGACGCGAATGCCGGCAGCGATGGAGATGAGCAACTTGCCATCCAGCGAGCCAAGCTCGGCCACCAGCGCCGTCAGCATGCCCGCCATCAGCTGGGGCTTGACCGCCAGCACGATCACCTCGGCCTCACGGGCCGCCTCGGCGTTGTCCTGGGTGATACGGATGCCGAACTGGCTGGCCAGTTCGTCCAGCTTGGGGCGGCTGGGATTGGCGGCGATGATACGCTCTGCCGGGTAACCCGCCTGGATGAGGCCGGCAATGATACTGCGGCTCATGTTGCCTGCCCCGATGAAGGCGAGGGTTCTCTGCTGCATCAAACACTCCTGTTACTGACATCGCAGCGGATGCCGACCCAGCCTGTGCGGGCTGACAGCATCACACGCGCCTGTTTACCTGAAAAAAGCACGACCGGGGTGTTTCTCGCCCCGGCTCTTGCTCATGAATAGTCACGGGCCCCGAAGATGGCGGTCCCGACCCGCACCATGGTGCTGCCATGGGCAATGGCAGGCTCAAGATCCTCGGTCATCCCCATCGAAAGGGTGTCGACGCTCGGGTATTGTTGCGCAAGCTCGGTGAACAGAGCCTGCATGCGCGCCATCTGGGCCGCCAGCACCCCCTCGTCGCGGGTATGCTCGGGGATGGCCATCAGACCGCGCAACCGCAGCCGCTCGCTTTGGGCCACCAGGGAGGCCAGGTGGAAAATCTCTTGCTCCGACGTACCGGATTTGCTGCTCTCTCCGCTAATATTGATTTGCAGACAGATATTTAGCGGCGCGAGCCCACTCGGTCTCTGGTTGTTGAGGCGTTCGATGAGCTTGTCGCGATCGACACTTTGAACCCAGTCGAACCGCTCCGCCACCAGCTTGGACTTGTTCGATTGCAGCGGGCCGATAAAGTGCCACTCTATGTCTGTACAGGCGTTCTGCTCGCGCAAGGCATCAATCTTGAGCGCGGCCTCCTGGGCGTAGGATTCGCCAAAGCGCCGCTGACCGGCGGCATAGGCAGCCTGAATGTCCCCCAGCGGCTTGGTTTTGCTGACAGCAAGCAACTGGATGTGATCTGGGCTGCGGCCAACACGCCGGGCAGCCTCTACAATACGTTCCTTTACCTGAAGCAGGTGCTGGGCAATCTGGCTCATATTTCGTTCGTAATCTTGTGATGGGAGAATAACAAATCTATGGATATCACAGAGTTATTGGCATTCAGTGTAAAGCATAAGGCCTCGGATCTACACCTCTCGGCCGGGGTCCCCCCGATGATCAGGGTTGATGGGGAGGTTCGCAAGATCAATTTGCCCGCCCTGGATCACCGGGAAGTCCATGCTCTCATTTACGACATCATGAATGACCACCAGCGCAAGGAGCTGGAGGAGAACTTCGAGGTGGACTTCTCCTTCGAAGTACCCGGCATGGCACGCTTTCGGGTCAACGCCTTCCAGCAGGCGCGCGGCTCGGGCGCCGTGTTTCGTACCATCCCGAGCACCGTTCTGACCCTGGACGATCTGGGGGCGCCAGAGATATTTCGCAAGATAGCGGAGTACCCTCGCGGCCTGGTGCTGGTGACTGGGCCCACCGGCTCGGGCAAATCCACCACCCTGGCCGCCATGGTCGATTACATCAATGACAACTTCCACCACCACATCCTCACCATCGAGGACCCCATCGAATTCGTGCACGAGAACAAGCGCTGCTTGGTGAACCAGCGGGAAGTACACCGCGACACCAAGAGCTTCAGCAACGCCCTGCGCTCGGCCCTGCGGGAAGACCCGGATATCATCCTGGTAGGTGAAATGCGGGACCTCGAAACCATCCGTCTCGCCATGACCGCCGCTGAAACCGGTCACCTGGTGTTTGGCACCCTGCACACCTCCTCGGCCGCCAAGACTATCGACCGTATCATCGACGTCTTCCCCGGCTCGGAGAAGGACATGGTGCGCTCCATGCTCTCCGAATCCCTGCGGGCGGTCATCTCCCAGACCCTGCTCAAGCGTATCGGTGGCGGCCGGGTGGCGGCCCACGAGATCATGCTGGGGATCCCGGCGGTGCGAAACCTCATCCGGGAAGACAAGGTGGCCCAGCTCTATTCCGTCATCCAGACCGGGATGACCCACGGCATGCAGACCATGGACCAGAGCCTCAAGCAGCTGGTCAACCGGGGGGTCGTCGCCTCCCTCGATGCCAAGGCCAAGGCGGTCGATCCCAATACCATTTAAGCTCGCACACCCAAGGAGTCGCCATGAACATAGATGTTCTGCTCGCCGCACTGGTTGAACAAAAGGGCTCGGATCTCTTCATCACGGTCGATGCTCCCCCGACCCTCAAGGTCAACGGGCGTCTGGTGTCGCTCGGGCCGGCTCCCCTCGACAAGACGACGGCGCTGGCGTTGATCAGAGAAAGCCTGGACGAGACCCACTTCGAGCGCTTCCTGCACACCCGCGAGGCCAACTACGCCATCCAGCGAGGCTCGCTGGGGCGCTTTCGGGTCAGCGCCTTCTGGCAACAGGATATGCCGGGCATGGTACTGCGCCGCATCGAGACCCGCATCCCCACCTTTGACGAGCTGGTGCTGCCTCCCATCCTGCAGGAGGTCGCCATGGCCAAACGCGGGCTGGTGCTCTTCGTCGGCGCCACTGGCGCCGGCAAGTCCACCACCCAGGCGGCCATGATAGGCTTTCGCAACCAGCACGGTGACGGCCACATCCTGACGGTGGAGGATCCGGTGGAGTTCGTCCATCAGCACGATCGCTGTCTGGTGACCCAGCGGGAGGTGGGGATCGACACCGCATCCTTCGATGTCGCCCTCAAAAACTCCCTGCGCCAGGCCCCGGATGTCATCCTCATCGGTGAAATCCGCTCCCAGGAGACCATGGAGTTCGCCATCCAGTTCGCCGAGACGGGGCACCTCTGCCTCGCCACCTTGCACGCCAACAATGCCAACCAGGCGCTGGATCGCATCCTGCATCTGGTCCCCCAGGAGAAGCACCGCCAGTTCCTGTTCGATCTCTCCTTCAACCTGCGCGCCATCGTCGCCCAGCAGCTGCTCCCCTCCGCTCACGGGCAGCGCCGGGTCGCCGCCTTCGAGATCCTGCTCAACACCCCGCTCGTCACCGACATCATTCGCAAGGGAGAGATGCACAGACTCAAGGAGGTGATGACCAAATCCGGCGAGCTTGGCATGCAGACCTTCGATCAGGCGCTGTTCACCCTGTTCTGCACCGGCCAAATTGGCTACAGTGAGGCCCTTGCCCATGCCGACTCCGCCAACGACCTGCGACTGCTCATCAAGCTGTCGGGTCGCGAGCAGCTGGGCGCAGGCACTCTCGACAACGTGACCCTGGATGAATGAGGGGCGTGCGTCATCGCTAGTAAAGGACAGTTATGCTGATTGTGGTTTCCCCGGCCAAGACGCTGGATTACGAGTCACCCCTGGTGACCCCCCGTTTCACCCAACCCGAACTGCTGGACCACTCCGCAGCACTGATCACCCGGGCTCGTCAACTGAGCCCGGACCAGATCGCCAGCCTGATGAAGATCAGCGACAAGCTCGCCGGCCTCAACGCCGCCCGCTTTGCCGAGTGGCAGCCTGACTTCACGCCGGCCAACGCCCGCCAGGCGCTGCTGGCCTTCAAGGGGGACGTCTACACCGGTCTGGCCGTAGAAGATTTCAGCGAGGCCGACCTCGACTTCGCCCAGACCCACCTGCGTATGCTCTCCGGCCTTTATGGCGTGCTGCGGCCGCTTGACCTCATGATGCCCTACCGCCTGGAGATGGGGATCCGCCTCGACAACCCGCGCGGCAAGGACCTCTACCAGTTCTGGGGCGACATCATCACTGCGCACCTGAACAAGGCGCTGGCGGCCCAGGGGGACGACGTGCTGATCAACCTCGCCTCCGACGAGTATTTCAAGTCGGTGCGCCCGAAAGCCCTGCAGGGGCGCATCATCACACCGGTGTTCAAGGACGAGAAGAACGGCCAGTTCAAGATCATCAGCTTCTACGCCAAGAAGGCCCGCGGCATGATGGCACGCCATATCATCAAGCATCGGCTCACCCGGGTGGAACAGCTGACCGGTTTCAATGCCGACGGCTACTACTTTGTACCGGAAGAGTCCGACGCCAATACCCTGATGTTCAAGCGCGCTGAAAATTAATTACACATTCAAGGGAACCAAGTCGGAGATCCTCGGGTCTGACTCTGTGAATCCTCTGTTGTAAGCACTTTTTGTTGGCCGACGTCCTTGCGTCGGCTTTTTTCTGCGCCTCTCTCAGGCCACTCCCCAGGCAGCAGACAGCAAAACGGCCATCCTGGGATGGCCGTTTCAACTGTGCTCGGGGGCATTACTTCTTTTTCTTCTTTGCCGACTTCTTGGCATCCTTCGGCTTTTTCTTCTTCACCGGCACCCGCGCTTCCTTGTGTCTGGGGCGCAGCTCATCGATCACCCGGCGCTTGAGGCGCTCCTCGGTGTAGCGTTCGATCTTGGCGACCATGGCCATGTCGTGAGCTTCCACCAGGCTGATGGCGCAGCCACGGTTGCCGGCACGACCGGTACGACCGATGCGGTGCACATAGACATCCGCGCCGTAGGGCATGTCGTAGTTGATGACATGGCTGACGTTCGGCAGGTCGATGCCGCGGGCGGCCACGTCGGTGGCGATGAGGAAGGGCACCTCCCCTTCGTGGAACTTGCGGATAGACTCGATGCGCTTGGCCTGCTCCATCTCGCCACGGATCCAGGCGCAGGGCACGCCTGCCGCCTGCAACTGGCCGGAAAGCTCCGCCAGCCGCTCACGGGTCTTGACGAAGATGATGGCCTTCTGGGTTTCCGGGTTTTTCAGGATGTGCACCAGCAGAGCCAGCTTGTGGGCGGCATCATCGGCCAGGTGGATCCACTGGGTGATGGGGCGGCGCTCGCTGCGGGGCGGCTCGGCGTGCAGCTCAACCGGGTCTTTGAGGATCTCGCTCGCAAACTTCTCGAGGCCGGCCCCTTCCAGCGTGGCGGAGAAGAGCATGGTGTGCTTGCGGTAGCGCGCCTCTTCCACGATGCGGTTCACGTCCTTGATGAAGCCCATGTCCAGCATCCGGTCCGCTTCATCCAGCACCAGTACCTCGATGTCGTGGCTCTCGAACTCCTCTTTCTCGATGTACTCGAGCAGACGGCCCGGGGTGGCCACCACGATGTCGGTGGTCTTGGTCAGGGCAGGCAGCTGCTCTTCATGGCTGACACCACCGATGATGGTCTCGATGCTGAGATGGGTGTGCACCGCCAGGGCCTTGGCGTGAGCACTCACCTGCAGCGCGAGCTCGCGGGTCGGAGTCAGGATCAGCATGCGGCACGGACCCGGCTTGCGACGCGGGAAGTCCAGCAGGTGCTGCATCGCGGGCAGCAGGAAGGCGGCGGTCTTGCCGGTTCCGGTCGGCGCAGAAGCCAGAATATCGCGGCCGTCCAGGGCTGGCTCCAGCACCATCTGCTGGATGGTGGTGGGGCGGGTGAATCCCATCTCGGCCAAGGCCCGACTGAGGGCTGGATTCAGGTCGAAATCATCAAAGGACTGGCTCATGGCAATACTCGGTCATTAAGGAAGCGGCAGATTATAGGCGATTATGCCGCCGGCTCCTATGGTGACTGTGGCTTAGCCGCTATAATCGCCGGCCATTTTCCGCGGGCAGGCACAGGAGGAGGGCCGAATGGGGCGCAACAACGGTTTCACGTTCAAGCAATTTCACATCGATCACGACCGCTGCGCCATGAAGGTCGGTACGGACGGCATTCTGCTGGGAGCCTGGGCGCCGGTCGACAGCGCCCGCCGGGTGCTGGACATCGGCACCGGCAGCGGCCTCATCGCCCTGATGCTGGCCCAGCGCAGCACGAACGGCTGCCACATAGACGGGGTGGAGCTGGATAAGGATGCAGCCATGCAGGCCCAGGAGAATGCGGCGGCCTCCCCCTGGCGTGAGCGGGTCACCATCATAGAGAGCGCCATTCAGGATCACCTCGCCCCCCCTTACGATCTCATCGTCTCCAACCCGCCCTATTTCCCGGCAGGCCAGACACTTCGCGATCCGGCCAGGGCTCTGGCCCGTCATACCGGGGGGCTCGACCCAAGGGGATTGCTGGCCGCCAGCGATCGCCTGCTGAACCGTACCGGGCAACTGGCCCTGGTGCTGCCCACGGCGATGGCGGATGAAATTTTATGCATTTCGTCGAGTTATGATCTGTATGAGCGTTGTTATCTGGCTGTTACTACCAGAGAGGGGAAAGAGGCAAATCGTGTTTTATTGCTGCTTGGCAGAGGATTAAACAAGTGTGAGAGGGGTGAAATTGTGATCCATTCTGCCACGGGAGGCTATTCCGACAGATATATCCAACTAACCAGCCCCTTCTATTTGAAGATGTAAATTTTGCCTTGAACTATTTTTTCACATCATTATGCTGACTGCTAAATGAGCGCCCGCTCAAGACCAGTTCAAACCACTGGTCGCGATGAAAAAACCAGCGGGGCTCTTTTTTTTACCCCCGGAAAGTGCCGGTCACTGACAAATAAAAAACTATAACAAGCAATAGTTTACAAGACAGACGAGGTTGAACTTGACGAAATCACTCACATTGTCCGATGTACTCGGATTGGGCTTCATGACCTTTGCGTTCTATCTGGGCGCAGGCAACATCATCTTCCCGCCCCTGGCCGGCTTCATGGCGGGTGAGCACCTCTCCCTGGCCATGCTGGGCTTCCTGGTCACCGCCGTGGGCCTGCCCCTCATCACCATCATCGCCGTCGCCAAGGCTGGCAACGGCTGGGCCGGCATGACCAAGCTGCTGCCGGCCGGCGTGGCCACCGCACTGGCCGTCGCCATCTACATCATCATCGGCCCGGCCTTCGCCGCCCCCCGTACCGGCCTGGTGGCCTACGAGATGGGCCTCAAGCCCTTCCTTGGCGACATGGGACCATCCGGTCTGGCTGCCTACACAGTACTGTTCTTCGGCGTGGCCATCCTGGTCTCCCTCAACCAGGGCAAGCTGATGGATGCCATCGGCAAGTACCTGACCCCGCTGCTGATGCTGCTGCTGCTGACCCTGGCCATCGGTGTCTTCGTCGCACCGCAAGGAAGCATGCCTACCGCATCCGGTGACTACCAGAGCACCCCCTTCGTGAAAGGCATTCTGGAAGGCTACAACACCATGGACACCCTGGCGTCCCTGATGTTCGGCGCCCTGATCGTCGACCTGCTGCGCCAGAAAGGCATCCATGACTACCAGAGCCAGTTCAAGTACCTAGCCATCGCGGGCATCATCTCCGCCATCGGTCTCTCCGTGGTCTATGTCTCCCTGTTCCAGCTGGGCAACACCGCTGCCGGCGTCGCCACAGATGTGAGCAACGGCGGTGCCATCGTCAACGCCTACGTGCTGAGTCTGTTCGGCCAACCGGGTCAGTTCATCCTGGCTGCCATCATCACCCTGGCCTGCTTCACCACGGCCGTCGGCCTCATCTCCGCCTGCTCCGACTTCTTCCACAACCTGACCGGCATGAGCTACAAGAAGCTGGTCGTGCTGCTGGGTGTCATCTGCGGCATCGTGGCCAACGTGGGCCTGAGCCAGCTCATCAGCCTCTCCATTCCGGTGCTGGTCGCCATCTACCCGGTTGCCGTGGCGCTGGTACTGGTCACCTTCCTGAAGGGTTACTTCGGTCACCCCCGTCTGGTGTTCCGCTCCGTGCTGCTGGTCGCCTTCCTGTTCGGCTGCCTGGACGGCCTGGGCGCCGCCGGCATGAAGATGGATGCGTTCGCCTTCCTGCCGCTGTTTGACAAGGGCCTGGCCTGGTTGCTGCCGACCCTGCTGGCCTGTGGCCTCGGTGTCATGGTGCGTGGCAATGGCAAGCTGGCAGCAGAAGCGGCCTGATAACAGATCTTGACCCAATAAAGAGGCCAGCATTCGCTGGCCTCTTTTTTGTTGGTGCAATCTGGTTCATCCGTTGTGGAGAGCGCTCCTCAGAGTACGGTTGCTGGCTTGGGTTTGCCTGCAAGACCGTACCAGTGATGCTCAAACCGGCCCGCATGCCAACTCAGGGTGCCCCAGGGCTGGTCAGCCTGCCAGCGCGGGAAGTTGATCTCCACGCGGTTGTCTTCGTACTTGTAGAGAGAGGTGCTGATCTCGATATCCGACAGGATAAGCAGCACCACCCCACCGATGACACTCCATTTCAGCATCTTCCACATGGCGATTACTCGAAGCAGATCTCGATGGTGGCACGGCCATACTCCGATTCGAACGGCATCATGATCTTGGCGCCGTCGGCCCGGTGAGTGATGGTGTGATTGGGACCGGAGACGATGACCGGGGTTGCCATGTCGAACTCATAGCCCTTCTCCCCCAGCATGCGTTTGGCGCCGCCCGTCACCATGTTGGTGATCTCGCCCACCATGTCGGTCACTTCCTCGTTGATGGTGGCCGGCGCCTCCCCCAGCATGCGACGCATGATCTCCAATGCCAGCCCCTTCTCGAAGCTGATGGAGAGGGAACCCCGGGTCTGCGGACCCACCATGCCAATCAGGCCGGAGACATCTCCCCGAGCCAGCTCGTCCGTCTTGCGCTTGGGCGCGCCCGGTTTGAGTTCCAGCTGTGCCATGGTGGAGAGCACGTTGAGCAGGGAGAGCAGGAACGGGTTTACAAAATCAGCCTTCATCTTGACTTCCTACGGTAACGGAACAGCGGGCACATTGACCATGGGCTTCTATGGTCTTGTTGGTAATAGTAAAACCATGCTGATGAGCCTGCTCGGAAAAGGCGCCGTCGATGGCGGGATCGTGCAGCTCCACTACCTCACCGCAACGATCGCAGATCAGCAGTTGCATCGGGTGGGCATGGTCGAAGTGGCAGCAGAAGATGAAGGCGTTGAGCGACTCCACCTTGTGGGCAAAGCCCTGTTCGAGCAGGAAGTCGAGCGCCCGATAGACGGTAGGCGGTTTGGCATGAGCCTCGGTCTGCTGCAACTGGGCCAGCAAATCATAGGCACTGATGGCATTGCCGTGGGCGGCAAGCAGCCGGAGCACCTGGCGCCGTGTCGGGGTGAAACGGATCCCGCGCTGCTCGCAGAGGCGTTCCGCTCGTTGTAGAAGTTGGTCTTGATTCATGTTCACGCAGATACCCTGTCAATTAGCCGGATACTATCACAGGGCCCCCAGTGCGCGGCGACAAAATTCATTTTCTGGGGCTGTCTCACGTTGTGATAGAATCCCGCCCCTTGTTTGGCCAACCCGGATGATTTTTATGCAGGCGCAGCGCTTTTCCATCGCCCCCATGCTGGACTGGACCGATCGGCATTGCCGTTATTTCCACCGTCTGATGACCCGCCAGACCCTGCTCTATACCGAGATGGTGACCACGGGCGCCATCATCCACGGCAAGGGCGACTATCTGGGCTACAGCGAGCAGGAACACCCTCTCGCCCTGCAACTGGGTGGCAGCAACCCGGCAGACCTGGCCCGCTGCGCCAGGCTCGCCGAGGTGCGCGGCTATGACGAGATCAACCTCAACGTCGGCTGCCCCTCCGATCGGGTGCAAAACGGCCGCTTCGGCGCATGCCTCATGGGTGAACCCGCACTGGTGGCCGATTGCGTCAAGGCGATGCGCGACGTGGTCAACATTCCGGTCACCGTGAAGACCCGTATCGGCATCGACGATCAAGACTCCTACGAGTTCTTGCAGGCCTTCATCGAGCAGGTAAGGGACGCCGGTTGCGATACCTTCATCGTCCATGCCCGCAAGGCCTGGCTGAGCGGCCTGAGCCCGAAAGAGAACCGCGAGATCCCGCCCCTCGATTATCCTCGCGTCTACCGGGTCAAGCAGGATTACCCGGATCTGACCATTGCCATCAACGGCGGGGTGACCAGTCTGGAGCAGACTCTTGAACATCTGCAGCACCTCGACGGGGTCATGATGGGCCGCGAAGCCTACCAGAACCCCTACATTCTGGCCCAGGTGGACAATCTGGTGTTCGGCGAGAACCATGCCGTGCCAAGCCGCCACGAGGTGGTGCGGATGATGCTGCCTTACATCGAACAGGAGCTGGCCAAGGGCAACTACCTCTCCCACATGACCCGCCACATGCTGGGGTTGTTCCAGAACATGCAGGGGGCGCGCGCCTGGCGTCGCCATCTGAGCGAGAATGCCTGCAAACCGGGGGCCGACATTCAAGTGGTGCTGGACGCCATGGCCAAGGTGCCGGAGTTCGCGCCAGCCGACGCGGTGGAGTGATCATGTACCGCTTCACCGGATCCTGGCTGCACAAGGCCCTGGTGCGTCTGTGCGCCGGCCTGCTCACCATTCTCGGCATCAAGCTCAGCACCTTCTATTTCATCGGGCTGCTGATCGTGCTGGGGCTGCACCGGGACCAGATCCTGGGCTGAACGCCACCTCTCCCGAACAAGAAAAAGCCGGCGCCCCTGCGCCGGCTTTTTTGTCACCACGGAGGCGACCCGACAGTCTGGCTTACTCCTCCTGAACCATGAACTGGAGTTCAGGGGGAGAAGAGGTCAGCACATCGGCGCAGTAATCCCAGGTCGAGATGCGGTAGTGCTGCAAATCTTCATCCAGGTGCAGTCCATCGGATTCCTGATGGAACCAGCTGGCGAAACGGGACGGGGTGATGAGCTGGATCTGCTCCTCGATGACGTGGCTGTCACGCCCCTCCGCCAGATCGCAGTCCTCCATCACCCGCACCGCGAAGATGTGGCGAAAACTCACCCGACACAGGGGCAACGGAGGCAGATCGATGCTGCGAGCACGCCCCAGCATGACGGTCAGGGTGTCGCTCCAGATATCCTGATGCAGTTCGGCCACGACCAGGCCGGGAGGGAGTTGACGAGAGGGAGCCCAGGGGACGGCTACCTGCCGAATGGCATTTTTCTGTTCCATATCCACCTCGCTACAGCGCATGCCATATCCTGAGTGTATCTGAAACAAATTTTGACGAAGATGGCAAGAAAAAACCCGGCACAAGCCGGGTTTCATTTGATTACAAGACGACCTTATTTGACGGCGTCTTTCAGCGCCTTGCCAGCCACGAAGGACGGCACATTGGCAGCTGCAATCTGGATCTCTTTACCGGTTTGCGGGTTGCGACCGGTACGGCCCGCGCGATGGTTGACCTTGAAGGTACCAAAACCCACCAACTGAACGGCATCGCCCTCTTTCAGGCTCTGGGTAATACCATTGATGATCTCTTCCAGAGCGACTTTGGCCTGAGCTTTGCTCAGGTCTGCTTTGGCGGCAATTGCATCGACAAGTTGAGCTTTGTTCATAACATTTCCTTTATGATCGGGCATTTAGCACCGGGCCACTCTATTCAAAAAAAAACACTCAGGCAAAGGCTTTATCAGCCGGATTGGCTTGAATGCTGGGGTTTTCATCAAGATCTGCGGAAATAGTCACATATATCGCCCCCATGTCCCCTGGATGGGCGACAGGATGCGAAGTACCGGTGGGGAGAGGCATGCAAATCCCCGCCTGATGTAACAATATCCCTACACTCCTATTGACGGTCAACTGGATTTTCCCTAGTTATAGGAGTGTCGTCAGTCGATGAGAATGACCGAAGGCATGCGACCCGAGAGCCGCATGCCATGCCCATGGAGGGACTATGTTAACTGAACTGGAAAAAACCAAGCGCGCACTGGCAGGCAAGCACAGAGCAATAGATGACTGGCTGGATGCCAGACAGGCGTTGCTGGTCGAGTATATGCGACTGGCAGGCCTCATGCCCGCCAAGTGCAAGCAACGCACCCTCCCAGGCCACGTCGAACTGCAACGTTTTTGCGAACAACTGGTCGATTACGTCAGCGCAGGCCATTTCGAGATCTACAACCACGTCGTCACCGCCTTTGAGCAAGCCAGCGGCGACAAACTGGAGCTGGCCAAGCGCATCTACCCCCATATCCGTGCCTGTACCGAATTCGCGCTGGAGTTCAACGACAAGTACAGCAACGCCGACGAAGCCCAGTTGCTACAACTGGACGAGGATCTGAACCAACTCGGCCCCGTGCTGGAAGACAGGTTCAAACAGGAGGATCGGCTGGTCAAGGCGCTGCAGGTGGTGGAATCCCTCAGCCATCAGCAGGTCTGATATTCAATATCGGAGCCAGTTCAATATCCTGGCGTGCCAGCTGGATTACACTCTGCAACATGAAGGATGAGCATCTTGCTCGCACGCAGACCGGAGACGACCATGGCCGAGCGCCGCCACTTTACTCGGATTTTCTATTTGACCGCCGCCAAGCTCACCCAGGGTGAACACCAGTGGCGCACCCAGCTGGTCGATGTCTCCCTGCAGGGAGCCCTGCTGCTCAGACCCGAGGATTGGGTCGCCAGCGAGGACAAGGAGTACGAAATCTGCTTCGTGCTCGGGGGCAGCGACATCGAGATCAAGATGCAGGTCGAGCTGACCCACGAAGCCAGCAAGAAGCTGGGGTTTTACTGCCACCACATCGACATCGACAGCGCCACGCACCTCAAGCGGATGATCGAGCTGAACATCGGAGAGGAGCAACTGCTCCATCGCGAGCTGGAGCAGTTGCTGCAAGAACACCGAGACCACGTCCCCCCCGAATCCTGAGCGGGCAGGCAGAAAAACAAAGGAGCGTCCATACGCTCCTTTTTCATGGTCGGTTACAGGGCCTCGAGGGCATCGGAGAGTTTCTTCACCGGCACCACCTCCATCCCCTCGATAGGATGTTTGGGCGCATTGGCATGCGGGACGATGGCTCGGCGGAAACCGTGCTTGGCCGCCTCCTGCAGTCGCTCCTGACCCGAGGGCACGGGCCGTATCTCGCCGGAGAGCCCCACTTCGCCAAAGACCACCAGATCCTTGGGCAGGGCCTGATCCCGGAAGCTCGACACCATGGCCAGCAGCAGCGCCAGATCCGCGCTGGTCTCCTCGACTTTGACGCCACCCACCACGTTGATGAACACATCCTGATCCGCCATCTGCAACCCGCCGTGACGATGCAGCACCGCCAGCAGCATGGCGAGACGGTTGTGGTCCATCCCCACCGCCACCCGGCGCGGATTGGAGAGCTGGGAGTAATCCACCAGCGCCTGCAACTCCACCAGCAGGGGGCGCGTGCCTTCCCAGATCACCATGACGATGGAGCCCGGAGCCTGCTCCTCCCCGCGGCTGAGGAAAATCGCGGAAGGGTTGCTCACCTCCTTCATTCCCTGCCCGGTCATGGCGAAGACCCCCAGTTCGTTGACCGCACCGAAGCGGTTCTTGTGGGAGCGCAGGGTGCGAAAACGAGAGTCGTGCCCGCCATCCAGCAGCACGGAGCAGTCGATGCAGTGCTCCAGCACCTTGGGGCCAGCCAGGGTGCCGTCCTTGGTGACGTGGCCCACCATGAAGATGGCCACATGATTCTGCTTGGCATAGCGTGTCAGCAGCGCCGCCGACTCCCGCACCTGGGAGACGGACCCCGGCGCAGACTGCACATCCGCCACGTGCATCACCTGGATGGAGTCGATGACCATGATCTGAGGTTGCTCCTGCTGGGCGATGAGGCAGATCTGCTCGACACTGGTCTCGGACAACATGCGTAGCTTGTCCGTGGGCAGACCCAGCCGACCGGCCCGCATCGCCACCTGTTGCAGTGACTCCTCACCGGTTACATAGAGGGTCTTCATGCGCTGCGCCAGGCCGCACATGGTCTGCAGCAACAGGGTCGACTTGCCGGCCCCGGGGTTGCCGCCGATGAGAATGGCCGAACCGGGGACCACGCCGCCACCGAGTACGCGGTCCAGCTCCTTGAAGCCCGAGCTGAAACGGGGGATCTCCGTGGTGGCGATCTCCGCCAGGGTCTGCACCTGGCTGCCGACGGCGCCCGCATAGCCGGTATAGCGAGCACTCTTGCCGGGTGTCGTCACCCCCAGTCGCACCTCGGTGATGGTGTTCCACTCCTTGCACTCGCTGCACTGACCTTGCCAGCGGGTGAAGTCGGCTCCACATTCGGAACAAACATAGGCGGTTTTGTTTTTGGCCATGGATAACTCGGGGACAGGATGAATTCCTGCTTGATATACTTGTTTGCGACCGGCAGATCAAACCCAGAATCGGAAAAGTGACTTTCCGCGGCAGGAATACATGGATTCAGAACAACCACTACATCTGATAGAACAACTTGTCCCCCTGCTCCGGGAAAAGGACTTCGACGAAATCTTCAACCGTCTGACCCAGAACGAAAATACCAACAGTCGGTTCCTGCTGAAGATGGAACTCAAACGCAAGTGCACCCCCTGTCGGCGCGTCATCGACATGCGCAACGAGCTGGGCGCCCTCTGTCAGGTGCATGAGTTCGACGGGGTGACCCACTTCATGCCCGCCGAGGCCATCGAGCTGTTTCAATCCCAGTGCTACCTCTACCGGGACAGCTACACCCTGGGGGTCTACGAGGCGCTGCAAGCCTGGTACAAACTCAACCAGGGGCGCAGCGACAATCTGGCGCTGCCCATCAGCCCGTTTCGTCCGTTCGATGTCAGCGCCATCCCCTTCGCCAGCCATTACGGGCGGCAGGAAGAGCGCATGCACTTCAGCTCGCCCATGGTGCTCCAGCTCGCCAACGGCGAGAAGATCCTCGCCAAGAGCTCCGACATCTCCCTCGGCGGCATCCGGGTATCCGTGCCCTATCTGCCCGACTACCAGACAGGCGACCTGATAGCCGTCTTCTTCACCGGACTGGAACGCGATCATCCCCATCCCCTGCTGCGTGACCCGGTCAGCTACCAGATCCTAGGGGAGGAGAGAAAAGAGGACAAATTCTGGCTCAGGCTGCTCAAGAACGGCGAGCATCCGGTGTTCGACGAGTTCCTGCGCGACTTCATCGAGCGCAACCGCAGCCGCTATCGTGTCAGCGTCGACTACCTGCTCTCCGCCGCCGTCATCAAGGGGTATGAGCAGTTCTATCTGCCACGCATGACCGGCATGCCCCTCTATTTCGGCAAGGGCAGCGTCCCCGCCCTCGAGATCGCCCTGCGCACCGAGAACAACCAGCACATTCTCGAATACTGGCGCGACGCCAAGAACCGCGACATGCTCGCCAGCCTCTTCACCGCTGCCCGCATGCCCTCGTTGCTCCCAGGCAAAGAGGGGCTGCGCGAGACGCTGATCTACAGCTTTACCCATGCGGTACGCAGCCACCTCTACTTCTTCTCCGCGACCCGGGAGGAGCTGGAACAGAGCGGACTGACCGCGCTCTTCTTCCAGATCGGCGCCCGCCGCCCCAGTTGGCGGGTGTACAAGTTCAGCATGGAAGCCTGCACCCTGCGGGAGGCCGACCTCGACAACCCCCAGGGCGGGGCGAGCCAGTTGCAGGACAGGCTGCTGCGCGAGCGCCTGGCCCAGCTCGGATACGTGGGCATGCTGCAGGAGATAAACCTGGACAACCAGCGCGACGAGTTCCAGCGAGAGACGGGTCAGGATCCGCTCAACGCCAACGCCTTGCAGCGCTTTGGCCATGACATCCATGCCGCCCCCTTCGAGATAGAGACGCTGCACTATGTGCAACTGCGCAAGGAGGCGCGCTACATGCACAAGACGGCCATCGTCTTGCATCACAAGGAGCGATCCTGGGTCGGCTGGACCCGAGACATCTCTGCCCACGGCATGCAAATCGAGCTGGAGGAACCGTTCGACGGGGAGAAGGGAGACATCATCACGGTGGCTCTGCCCCGTTTGCAAGAGCTCGCCAGAAACATGGACCTGCAACGCCTGCCCTATCGGCTGGTCAGCCTCAACCTGAGCAGAACCGTGCTGCATCTGTGCATCGAGGGGACGGCTGAGCGCCATACCGGCCACCAGTTCTTCAGCCTGCTGATCGAAAGCAACCAGAACAAGCTCAAGACCACCCGGGAGTTCAATCGCTATCGCGGCATGGCCAGGGCGCTGCGCAACCTCTACACCCACCACCTGTTCAACACCCCCGTCTATGTGAACAAGCTCAAGGCCGCCCCGAAACTGGCCGCGGCCGGCCTCTCGCCACAGCCACGCAGCCTTTCCCGTCTTCTGCGCATCTGTGCCGAGCAGGATCAGCAGTTGAACCTGTATCCCCTGTTCCAGGGGGCTCTGCTCAAGGCCCTGCTGCTCAATCCCCTGCGCGCCATCGAGCGGGAAGACAAGCCGGAAGAGGAGGAGGTCTACATCGCCGCCCTCCACTCCCAGGGGGGAACCCCCCTGTTTCGCAGCCACCTGGCCAGCAGCTTCAGCTCACCGGATCAAAAGCGCCGCTTCATCGAGCTGGCCCGGCAACAGGGCGAGTTCTATTCGGTACTGGTGGGTATTTCGCGCACCGGCCGCCCGGACACCAGCTTCATCGCGGGTGAACTGGACTACATCGCCAAGTTCGCCATTCACAAGGCCAAGAAGCTGGAAGAGGAGCTCTGGAGTGTCGTGGGCGTGGGTGAACTGACCGATACCACCGAGGCGACCCTGTTCCGCCTTGGCATACCATCCGGGCCCCGCTAGCCAGCAGGGCAGGGAGACAACAAAAAACGGGCACGCAAGTGCCCGTTTTTTGTCTATCAGGCAGCCTGGGGGTTGCGCAGCCAGGCGAGGATGTCGGGGAAGTGATCCTCCTGTGCCTGGGGCGCCGTCAGCATGTTGATGTGGTCGTAATCGAGCCGGTTGCCGTTGTCCCGCCCAAGGCGGGTGTGGCGGGCGGCCGAGCCCATCTCGTCGCTGAAGCGGCGCACGTCGACGGGGTGGCCAAGTACCTTGTCCGCCTTGGCGGAAATCATCCAGAGCGGGGGCCAGTTGACCCGGCTCGCCGCCTCGTCATAGGTGAAACCGTCAAAGGGATCCTGCCAGGGCCCGCACTTGACCCAGGGAATGGTCTCCTGCAGGTAGCGCAGGGGCTCATCATCGGCCCCTATCTTCAACCGGCGGGCGGCCAGAAATCCCCGGCGGCGCGCCAACCAGGGGGCGAGCCGGTTCCAGATCAGATCCACCTTCAACCAGCGCTCCGGGTTCTGCACCGAGACCCCCCGCTTGGTGCCGAAGAACACCAGGCTGGCAACCTGCTCCGCCAGCTCGGGGAAGCGCACCAGGGTCGAGGCCATGATGACGCCGCCCCAGGAGTGGGCCATCCAGTGCACCCGGGCACCGGCATGGCGGGCCGATACCCAGCGCTGCAGAGCGGGCAGATCCTCGGTGATCAGCTCATGCTGACCGTGGCCGGCCCGCTCGGCGATGGTCGGTGTGCTCAGACCCCGACCACGCAGATCCGCCACATAGACCTGATACCCGTGGCGAGCCAGAAAGCAGGCCAGCCCCTTGCCCGATTCGGTGTAGAAGATGCGGCCGTTCTCGATGGCCCCGTGCACCATCAGGATGGGGTCGGCATGCACCGCGACACCGGGCTGGATATGGCGCACATGGAGTCGATGCTCACCGCAGGGGACAAACAGGGATTGCTGTAACAGTTCCATCTCGTGATCGGCTCCTCCTTGAGCGGGATCAGCACCAGCGCCGGTCGCGACAAGCCAGGGCGCCGAGCAGGCAGAGCACCCCTTCCAGATCGTGGTGATTGAGGGTCGCCGCCGCCTGGGCACGTACCAGGGGTTTGGCATGAATGGCAATGCCAAGCCCCGCCACCCCCATCATCTTGAGATCGTTGGCACCATCGCCGACCGCGACCGTCTGGGATGCAGCCACCCCGTACTCCGAGGCCAGCTGTTGCAGTGCCTCGGCCTTGGCGGCGGCATCGACGATGGGGCCGCTCACCTTGCCGGTCAGCAAGCCCCCTTCCATCGCCAGCTCGTTGGCGAAAATGGCATCCAGACCCAGGGCACGCTGCAACTCGCCGGCAAAGCGGGTGAAGCCACCGGAGGCGATCGCCACCTTCCAGCCAGCCTGCTTGAGGGTTTCGACCATGAGTGGCAGGCCCGGCATCCAGGGCATGTCGGCCGCCACCTCGTCGAGGATGGTGACCGGCGCCCCTTCCAGCAGCGCCACCCGGGCACGCAGACTGTCGGCAAACTCCAGCTTGCCCTGCATGGCCGCCGCGGTAACGGCCGCCACCTGCTCACCGACCCCGGCCAGCCGCGCGATTTCGTCGATGCACTCTATCCTGATCGCGGTGGAATCCATGTCCATCACCAGCAGACCGGGCTCACTCAGGGTAGGCAGGGCGGCCAGATGACACAGGTCGATGTCCCACTCCTGGGCTTTGAGCACCTGCACCAGCTCGGGGGAGAAGCGGTTGGTGCCAAGCAGCAGCAGCGGAATATCGGCCTGCTCCCCTGCGGGATAGAGGCTTGACTCAAGCCCCAGGGCATCCAGCTGCTGGGCCAGGCGGGCCAGATGACCGGCCTCCAGCCCCTTGCCAAACAGGACAATCCAGGCGCTGTCGTGGGCGTTGGCCGCGGGCAGCAGGGCTTCGTTGGTAAGCTGCCAGCAGGGGGCACAGCTCAGGGCCCCGGACCAGTCGTGCAGGGAGCGGGGAAGTTGGGACAACAACATAAGAGAGACGCCTTCCTTGGAAATCATGGGGTTCATCATGCGGGCCCAGAGTAGCGTATTGCTTTTTGTACAGGCAAGCGCCAAGATCCCGCCTGCGGTGCGGGCAGACATAGAAACAGACCACCCTGTTTCCCGCTTCGCGGCACCGGGGCACCAGCCAGCCCCGCTCATCCATTACCAGAGGCCCGGTTCTGTGCGTCATCTTCCCATCAAACGTGTTGTCAGTCTGGCGGCGGGAGTCCTGCTCGGTCTCTGGGTGCTGGTGCTGCTCATCCACATGCAGGGAGAGAGCCAGGCCGCCCTGCACGCGGCGGCACGGGACAGGGCACAGGCGCTGGTCGCCTATGCCGCCCGGGACATGCGCCGCTGGATCAAGGAGGACAAGGAGAGCGAGCTGGAGAGACTGGCGCAGGATCTGGCCGCCGAGCCTGACATTCTGGATGTCACCCTCTATGACGCCCGCGGCATTCCCCTCGCCCAGTCGGACAACGCCCTGCCGCTGGACAGCCTGCTACCCATCGGCAGCGACAACAAATCCCTGCCGGAGCAGGGCAAGGGGCGCATCCAGTTTGTCCAGGAGATCCAGGACGGAAACCTGACCCTGGGCTATCTGAGGATCACCCTGGAAGAGCAGAAACTGCTGGCCGCACAAGATACCCATCTCAAGGTCAACCAGGAGAAACAGCGCCTGATGCTGCTGGTGATGCTGCTGGCCGGCCTGCTCATCTCCTACGGGGTGCGTCGCAACTACATGCGGGTGCGCAAGCACAAGAAACAGAGCAAACCCGCCGCTCCGCAATAAGCGGGGGGTGGATCCCATCCTCCGGCTTGTATATAACACTGGCAAGATCACTGGCAGGAGAGCCACATGATTGCCCCCCCCCTTGCCGCTGGATGAACACAGTCGACTGGAACGACTGCGCATCCTCGGCCTGCTCGACCACGAGCCCATCGATCAGCTTGATCGCCTCACCCGGCTCATCACCCGGCATTTCGCACTCCCCATCGCCATGGTCTCCCTGACCGACGTGAACAGGCAGTGGTTTCTCGCCCGCACCGGGGTCGATATGTGCGAGATCAACCGGGAACACTCCTTCTGCGGTCATGCCATTTTGCGCCCCGACATCATGCAGGTACCGGATGCCAGACGGGATCTCCGCTTTGCCGACAATCCGCTGGTGACCGATGATCCCGGCGTGGTCTTCTACGCCGGCCGCCCCCTGCGCGCCCTCGATGGCGTGGTGCTCGGCACCCTCTGCCTGGTGGACCATGTGCCGCGCCATCTCGACGAAGATGCCTGCCGGGATCTCGACGACTTCGGCCGCCTGGTGGAGAACACCCTGCACGATCTGGAGCGACGCCACCAGGTGCGCACCCTCAACCAGGTGCTGGAAGACAAGGAGCATCTCTTCACCCTTACCTTCAACCAGTCGTCGGTGGGCATGGCTCTCTCCTCCCTCGAGGGGAAATGGCTGAGAGCCAACCCGGGGCTGGAGCGGCTGCTCGGTTACAGCGAGCACGAGATGCTGAGCCGGACCTGGCTCGCCATGACCCATCCCGAAGATCTGCAGCGGGAGCAGCCCCTGTTCGATGCCCTGATCGCGGGGCAACGGCAGGATTACCGGCTGGAGAAGCGGATGATCCGGGCCGATGGCACCCAGTGCTGGGTCCAGCTCAGCGTGACCCTCTGCCAGAGCCGCACCATGGCCCCCCACATGATCGCCGTGTTTGCCGACCTCACCGAGCGCAAACAGGCCGAAGCCGAACTCGTGCGGCTGCAGCAAGGGCTCGAGCAGCAGGTGCAGTCACGGACCCGGGAGCTCTCCCGCACGGTGGAGCAGTTGCATCAGGAGATGCGCGAGCGCGGCGCCATGCAGCAGCTGCTGTGGCAGGAGCAGCGCCGCTTGCAGCACATGCTGGAGCACACCAGCAACGCCTTCCTCGAGCTCGATGCCGATCTCATCATCACAGGCTGGAACCCGGCCTCCACCACCCTGCTCGGCTGGCACGCCGACGAGATGCTGGGCCGCTCCCTCTCAGGGCTGCTTGGCGCCGATCACCCCCTGCTGAGTCTGTCAGGCAACCCGCAGAGTCCGCCACGGCGGCTGGAATGCGACATCATCACCCGCACAGGCTGGCACATCCCGGTCGAGGTGATCGCAGAGCGCTACCAGTTCGACGGCAAGGTGCGCATCGCCCTGTTTTTGCACGACATCACGGCCCGCCGCCAGGTGCTCGCGGAGATCGAGCGTGGCCGGGCCCGGCTGCGGGCCATCACCGATGGCCTGCCGGTCACCATCAGCATGGTGTCACCCGAGGGGCGTTACCTGTTCGCCAACCAGGCCTATTGCCGCTACTTCGGGCTCGATACCGAACAGATGCGGGAGATGAGCGTACGGGACGTCATCGGCGAGGAGGCCCACGACAGGGCCATGGCCTATGTGGCAAAGGCCCTCGCCGGTGAACAGGTGAGTTTCGAGCGCCGCTTCGATCTGCCCATAGGTCAGCGTGACCTCAGGATCACCATGATCCCGAGCCGGGGCGACGAGCCCGGGGTCTACATCCTTGGCAGCGACATCACCGAGTTCAAGGCGCTGCAAAGCCAGCTGGAACACGAGGCGGCTCACGACCCCCTCACCGGCCTGCCCAACCGGCGCGCCTTCACCCTGCGCCTTTCCCGGGAGCTGGAGCGGGTGCGCCAGAATGCCGACCCCCTGGGCCTGCTGTTCCTCGATCTCGACGGCTTCAAGGGGATCAACGACAGGCTGGGCCACCATGTCGGCGATGCCCTGTTGCAACGCTTCGCCCAGGTGCTGAGTGCCGAGGTGCGCCCGGGGGACATGGTGGCGCGCCTGGCCGGTGACGAGTTCACCATCATACTGCCTGCCCTGCGCCAACCCGCGCAGGAGCTGCCTGCCCTGTGCGAGCGGCTGCTGGCGGCCATGGCGGTTCCTGGAGACGTGGCCGGTCATCGGCTGCCCCTTGCCGACAGCATAGGGGGCGCCCTCTGCCACTCGGGCCAGTATTGTCACATCGACGATCTGCTGCACCGGGCCGATGCCGCCATGTACCAGGCCAAGCAGTCGGGCAAGGGGCGCTTCGCCCTCGATCTCTGACCGTGCTTCGCAAAAATGCAAAACGGCGGCCCGAGGGCCGCCGTTTTTTTATGCGCGAGGGGGATCAGTTGTCACCCAGCAGGACGGAGTCCAGCGCGATTTCGATCATGTCGTTGAAGGTCAGCTGACGCTCTTCGGAGGTGGTCTGCTCACCAGTACGGATATGGTCGGAGACGGTGCAGATGGTCAGCGCCTTGGCACCGTACTCGGCGGCCACGCCATAGATACCGGCGGCTTCCATCTCGACACCCAGGATGCCGTATTTTTCCATGACGTCGAACATGGAGGGGTCCGGGGTGTAGAACAGATCGGCTGAGAAGATGTTGCCCACGCGCACGGCCACGCCCTTGTTCTTGGCGGCCTGAACGGCATTGGCCACCAGGTCGAAGTCGGCGATGGCGGCGAAGTCGTGGTCCTTGAAGCGCAGACGGTTCACTTTGGAGTCGGTGCAGGCACCCATGCCGATCACCACGTCACGCAGTTTCACGTCTTCACGCACGGCACCGCAGGAGCCCACGCGGATCAGGGTCTTCACGCCGTAGTCGGTGATCAGCTCTTTTGCGTAGATGGAGCAGGACGGGATGCCCATGCCGTGACCCATGACGGAGATGCGACGACCCTTGTAGGTGCCGGTGAAACCGAACATGTTGCGCACGTCGCACACCTGCTCGACGTTCTCCAGGAAGGTTTCGGCGATGTACTTGGCACGCAGGGGGTCGCCCGGCATCAGCACGGTATCAGCAAAGGCGCCATCTTTCGCATTGATATGAGGAGTTGCCATTCTCTTTATTCCTTCACACTAGGTTGAGTTTTATTGTCTTTATGGATTGTCCGCTGCCTGCGCGGCGGCGGTACATTATAGGAAACCGGGGCCCTGTGGCACCCCGGGCAGGCGAACCGGCCCGGGGTCACCATCACAGGAAGCTGGTACCGTATTGCAGCTTGGGCAGGCCGTGGTAGGCCGCGATGCTCTGGCCGATGTCGGCGAAGGTCTCGCGACGACCGACGGAGCCCGCCTTGACCGGCTTGCCGTAGAACAGTACCGGAATGTATTCGCGGGTGTGGTCGGTACCGCTCCAGGTCGGGTCACAGCCGTGGTCGGCGGTCAGCACCACCACGTCGCCATCCTGCAGCAGGTCGAACAGCTCCGGCAGGCGGGAGTCGAAGTACTCCAGCGCATCGGCGTAGCCCTTCACGTCGCGACGGTGACCGTAGGAGGAGTCGAAGTCCACGAAGTTGGTGAAGACGATGGTCTGGTCACCGGCCGCTTTCACCTCTTCCAGAGTCCTGTCCCACAGCTCGGTCAGACCGGTCCCCTTCACCTGCTTGGTGATGCCCTGCTGGGCATAGATGTCGGCGATCTTGCCGATGGAGACCACTTGGCCACCCGCTTCCTTCATGTAGTCCAGCACGGTCGGCGCCGGCGGCAGCACGGAGTAGTCGTGGCGGTTGCCGGTGCGCTTAAAGTTGCCCTTGCCGCTGCCCACGAACGGACGCGCGATGACGCGGCCGATGTTGTAGGGCTCCAGCAGCTCGCGCACGATGTGGCACAGCTCATAGAGCTTCTCGAGGCCATAGGTCTCTTCGTGGCAGGCGATCTGGAACACGGAGTCAGCAGAGGTGTAGAGGATCGGCTTGCCGGTTCGCATGTGCTCTTCGCCCAGATCGTCCAGCACCTGGGTACCGGAGGCGTGGCAGTTGCCCAGATACCCGGGCAGACCGGCCTTCTCGACGATGGCATCCAGCAGCTCCTGCGGGAAGCTGTTGTGATGGTCGTGGAAATAACCCCACTCGAACAAGACGGGCACGCCGGCAATCTCCCAGTGACCGGACGGGGTGTCCTTGCCGGAGGAGAGCTCCTGGGCAAAGCCGTAGGCGCCGACCACTTCGATGTCCTTGTTCAGTCCGGCCGGGAAGGTGCCGCTGGCGAGTTCGCCCGCGTGGCCCAGACCCAGCTTGCTGAGGTTTGGCAGGTTGAGAGCGCCACGGCCCTCGATCTCACCGACGGCGCACGCCTTGGCGATATGGCCAAGGGTATTGGCCCCCACGTCGCCGAACTTGTCGGCATCGGCGGCAGCACCAATACCGAAAGAGTCCATCATCAGAATAAAGGTACGTTTCATGGGACTTCCCCTTGTTACAAATCAGCCAGACCGATGCGACGGTAAACCTCGGGCAGCGCCTCTGGTCGGGTGTCGCCGATCTTCACGGCAGCCTGCACCATGCGGGCAGCCTCGGCAAATTGAGCTTCTGTCTGAGCGTGGATCAGGGCGAGCGGCTTGTCAGCATCGACGCTCTGACCCAGGCGGATAAAGTCGGTCAGACCGACCGCATAATCGAGTTTGTCGGCGGCGGCGCGGCGACCGCCCCCCATGGCGACCACCGCCAGGCCCAGTTCACGGGTATCCATCGCGGTGACGAATCCGCTGTGGGCCGCGTAGACGGGGCGCACGATGGCGGCTTTGGGCAGGTAGGCGTCGTAGCGCTCCATGAAGTCGGCGGGACCGCCGAGGCCGGTCACCATGCGCCCGAAGATCTCGGCTGCCTTGCCGTTGTCGAGCACCGCCTGCAGCTTGGTGCGGGCATCGCCGTCATCGCTGGCAAGCCCCGCGGAGATCAGCATCTCGGCACACAGGGCCATGGTCACTTCGTGGATGCGCGGGTTGCGATACTCACCGGTCAGGTAGCGCACCGCTTCGCGCACTTCCACGGCGTTGCCGGCGCTGGAGGCCAGCACCTGGTTCATGTCGGTCAGGAGTGCAGAGGTGCGGCAGCCGGCACCGTTGGCCACGGCGACGATGCTCCTGGCAAGCTCTTCAGAGGCTTCAAAGGTCGGCATGAAGGCGCCGGAGCCCACCTTCACGTCCATCACCAGCGCTTCCAGCCCGGAGGCAAGCTTCTTGGAGAGGATGGAGCCGGTGATCATGGCAATGGACTCGACGGTGGCGGTGATATCCCGTACCGCGTAGATACGCTTGTCCGCCGGGGCGAGATCGCCGGTCTGGCCGATGATGGCGACACCCGCCTCTTTCACCACTTTCAGGAAGCGGTCGTTGTCGACCGAGGTCTGGTAGCCGGGGATGGCATCCAGCTTGTCGAGGGTACCGCCGGTGTGGCCGAGACCACGGCCGGAGATCATGGGCACGAAACCGCCGCACGCAGCGACCATGGGGCCCAGCATCAGGGAGACGACGTCACCCACGCCGCCGGTGGAGTGCTTGTCGACGATGGGGCCGCCCAGATTGAGGTGGTCCCAGGTCAGCACCATGCCGGAGTCGCGCATGGCGCAGGTCAGGGCGACCCGCTCATCCATGGTCATGTCCTTGAAGTAGACCGCCATGGCCAGGGCCGCTATCTGCCCCTCGCCGATGGTGTTGTTGGTAATGCCCTGAACGAAGAATTGAATCTCTTGGGTACTGAGCGCTTCACCGTTGCGCTTCTTGCGAATAATTTCTTGAGGCAAAAACATCTTTCATTCCCTCCGTGCACCGTGCACGAACACAGACCGAACCAGATCCGAAAGGGGGCGGCGCACCGCCCCCTGCCGCCGCTTAGTAACCGCTGGTATTGGCAGGCTTGTCGCCATGCCCCAGGGTCGCCAGCAGGCTGGCCAGCAGGCTGGAGGCGCCGAAGCGGAAGGTGCGGGCGGATACCCAGTCCTTGCCCAGGATCTCTTCGGCCATGGCCAGGTACTGACCCGCCACGGCGGCGTCTTTCACGCCACCGGCCGGCTTGAAGCCCACTTTCGGGTTCTTGGCCTTGATCACTTCCATCATGATACGGGCCGCTTCAGGGGTCGCGTTCACCGGCACCTTGCCGGTGGAGGTCTTGATGAAATCGGCACCGGCGTCGATGGAGATCTCGGAGGCGCGACGGATCAGCGCCTCTTCCTTCAACTCGCCGGTCTCGATGATCACTTTCAGCAGTACCTTGGCGCCGCAGGCTTCCTTACATGCTTTGACCAGATCGAAGCCGACCTGTTCATTGCCGGCCATGAAGGCACGGTACGGGAAGACCACGTCCACCTCGTCGGCACCGTAGGCCACGGCGGCGCGGGTCTCGGCCACGGCGATCTCGATGTCGTCGTTGCCGTGGGGGAAGTTGGTCACGGTCGCGATGCGCACGTCGGCGGCACCGATGTCACGCAGGGTCTTGCGCGCGATGGGGATAAAACGGGGGTAGATGCAGACGGCGGCGGTCAGGCCGGCCGGAGACTTGGCCTTGTGGCACAGGTCGATCACCTTCTGATCGGTGTCGTCATCGTTCAGGGTGGTCAGGTCCATCAGGTTCAGGGCGCGTTGGGCGGCCACTTTCAGATCAGTCATGCTATGTCTCCAAAGTCTTGTTAAGCCCCATCACCCGCGATCGGCTTCACCGAACACCAAGGGTCGGCAGAGACGTTCCCGGAGCAACGGGATATGGAATTGCAGCGCAAATGCACAGGCAATACGGCTGCAAATAAGGCAAGAGCCCTGTCACTTTCTTACAAAAGTGCGGACTTGGTTCCATGAAGACTTGAGAAAGGCCGACTACGCAGACCCGACTTCCCAATCAATTCCATTTGACCGCCAACACCCGGATTAACCGGGCATTAGTCAATGCCAGCACCCTGCTGGCATCGCCTATTTCAGCCGAGATACCCCGTGTTTGCAAGCCGGATTTGCCAATTTCAGAGGTACCTCACACCCGGCAAATCCAGCGCTGGAAGGCGCTTAAGAGAAGAAGCGGGTCAGGATCCAGGAGTAGGCAATGCCCCCCAGATAGACCCCCACGATCCCCATGACGCCGGAGAGGACGGGCGGCGCCGGTATCGGCAACTTGAGGAAAGAAAACAACACCCCAACGATAAAGCCGGCCGCCATTGCCAGTAGCACTTCATTCATAGAACCTCCGATTTGACTCACTTTATTATTAGTCTTGACAGGAAAACGGTTGTCACCACCCCAAACGAGAACGCCACAGCAAATCGCTGTGGCGTTCGTCTTTATCCTGTCAGTCAGGCGATGTTACATGCCGGACAGCGCCAGGAAGAAGCCTGCGATGGTCGCAGACATCAGGTTGGACAGGGAACCTGCCAGCACGGCCTTCAGACCGAACTTGGCGATGGTGCCGCGACGGTTCGGTGCCATGGAGCCCAGACCACCCAGCAGGATGGCGACGGAGGACAGGTTGGCGAAGCCGCACAGGGCGAAGGAGATGATCGCCTTGGTGTGCTCGGACATGGCCACACCGTTGATCAGCACTTCATCCTTCAGGTAGGGAGCGAAGTTCAGGTAGGCCACGAACTCGTTGACCACCAGCTTCTGACCGATGAAGGAACCGGCCACGACCGCTTCGCTCCAGGGCACGCCGATCAGGAAGGCCAGCGGGGAGAACAGCCAGCCCAGCAGCAGCTCCAGGGAGAGTTGCGGGTAACCGAACCAGCCGCCCACACCGGAGAAGATGCCGTTGATCATGGCGATGAGGCCGATGAAGGCCAGCAGCATGGCACCCACGTTCAGGGCCAGTTGCAGACCGGCGGAGGCACCGGCAGCAGCGGCGTCGATCACGTTGGCCGGCTTGTCGTCCAGCTCACCTTCTGCGGTGTTCTCGTCGTAGCTCGGGGTCTCGGTTTCCGGTACCAGCAGCTTGGCGAACAGCAGACCACCCGGGGCAGCCATGAAGGAGGCGGCGATCAGGTATTCCATCTTGACACCCATGGAGGCGTAACCGGCCAGCACGGAGCCGGCAACGGAAGCCAGACCACCACACATGACGGCAAACAGCTCGGAGTCGGTCATCTTGGAGATGAAGGGACGTACCACCAGCGGGGCTTCGGTCTGACCGACGAAGATGTTGGCAGTGGCGGAGAGGGATTCGGTACGGGAGGTGCCCAGCACCTTCTGCAGCCCGCCGCCCAGCAGCTTGATCACCCACTGCATGATGCCGAGGTAGTAGAGTACCGCGATCAGGGAAGAGAAGAAGATGATGACGGGCAGGACGCGGAAGGCGAAGACGAAGCCACCGCCACCGAACACTTCGAACATCTTGTTGCCAACCAGACCACCGAACAGGAATTCGATGCCGTTCTGGCCATAACCGATGACGCTGGAGACGGCGTCGGACACGCCCACCAGGATGTCACGACCGACCGGCACGTAGAGCACGAAGGCCCCCAGACCGGCCTGGATGGCAAAGGCGCCACCTACGGTACGAATTTTGATTGCCTTGCGGTTGCTGGAGAACAGCACCGCAATAAGGATGAGCGTCGCCATCCCTACCAGACCCATTATCAGATTCATTATTAACACTTCCTCTTTAGTAGCACCTGCCAGCTTGTTAACGATTTGTGTATTGAAGCCGCTAATCAAGGGTGCGCATTATACTAATTACGGTGCGACAAAATAGAATACTGGTCACATTTTATAAGCCACAAACGGCCTGAACATCGTTTAATTAGACCGCAAACGATTTTTATGGGCCCTGTTTTTTATCACTCGGTCATCATTTGATAATCAAATGTTAATTTCATGATTTCCTGGGGGGAACAGCCGCCGGGTGGAGTCATGTAACACCGAAATAACATCCTCCAGCGGTTGCTGCCGCAATTGTGCCAACAAGCGGGCTATGGTCGGCAGGCTGGCCGGCGTGTTCACCTCCCCCTGCTGGCCCTGCAGCGGCATGTCGGGAGCGTCGGTTTCCAGCAGCAAGGCCTCCAGCGGCATCTGGCGTATCGCCTCCCGGGTCTTGTTGGCCCGCTCATAGCTGATGACCCCCCCGAGCCCCAGCCTGAAACCCAGTTGCCAGAACACCTCCGCCTGATGCAGGGAACCGCTGAAGGCGTGAATGACCCCCCCTTGTGGCGGTGTGAAGCGCCGCAGGATCTTGGCGACCGTGTCGTTGGCACGCACCGAGTGGACGATGAGGGGCAGCGCATGCGCCATGGCCAGCCGCACCTGCGCCTCGAACATCTCGACCTGCCCCTCCTGCGACACATGGGAGCGCAGATCCAGCCCGCACTCCCCCACGGCCACCAGCCCACGGGGCCGACTCGCCAGCAGGGTCTCCAGCCGGGTCAGTGCATCCCGGGGCTGCTTGCCCACATACCAGGGATGGATCCCCAGGCCATAGCGGATGTCGTCGTGGCGCCCGGCCAGCGCCATCACCCGCCCCCAGTTTTCCTCTCCCACGGCGGGGATGATATACTCGCCCACCCCCAGCTGGCGCCACCGGGTCAGCAGCGCCTCCCTATCGGCGTCAAAGACCGGAAAATCGAGGTGGCAGTGGGTGTCTATCAATTCCATGTCGCGCTTACCTGTCTGTCGTACTCAATGGGTTCATTCCATGCCAACACACGTTTCCCGAGGCTTTACCCTGATAGAACTGGTGCTGGTCATCATCGTGCTGGGGATCCTGGCCGTGACCGCCCTGCCCCGCTTCATCAACATCCAGGACGACGGGCTCAAGAGCAGCGTCTCGGCCACGGCGGGCAGCTTTGCCAGTGCCGCCCGGCTCGCTCACGCCGGCTGGGCGGTCAAGGTAAAGGGGGAGCCCCTGGCACTCTACAACTTTAGCGGCATGGGCAGGCAGGATCTCGACATCAACAGCCATGGCTGGCCGGTGGGCACCAAGGAGGATCAGGGAGGTCAGGGGCCCGATACCGTCTTCCCCGGTGGCGACAGCGATCAGATCTCCGTCAGCAGCCGGGACGACTGCGAGAGCCTGTTTGGCGCCCTGCTCGATACCGATCTGACGGTGGCCGATGAGTTGCACCAGGATTCAGACAGTGACTACATCTCCCGGCTCATCCCGGCAGACGCTCAGGCTGACGGCGCCCTTCGTCACGACAACTGCCGCTATACCCTGCGCAGCTCCGTTGGCCGCTTCCCGGCATACCCCGACGGGCTATCGTTCGACTACAACAGCGTCACTGGCGCCGTGACCCGCCAGTTCCAGTGAGGTCGTCGCCCTTCTCCGGGCACTTCTCCTCTTCATCATGGCGTACCGGCGCGCAGCAGCGCCGGTTCTCCGGTGTGAGTCCCCACTCCTGGCACCAGGCATCGTAGCGAGCCAGCCAACGCAGCAATATCCCCTTCATGGGCGCCTCCTTGTCTTGATGGTTTCCCCACAAGCCTGCCCCAATCCAACTCCCCAGACCAGCATCTCGGGGCCAGCGGCGTCATGGCCTGTCCAGCGGCAGCAGCAGCCCCATGGAAATCTCGTCCACATAGCCCTCGTCCAGCCGATAGGCCTGCCGTCTCACCCCTTCCTCCACGAACCCGCACTTGCGATACAAGGCGTGGGCCACCTCGTTGTGGGCCATCACTCCCAGCTCCAGCCGGTGGATACCGAGATCCCTCGCGGTCGCGATCAGGGTACGCAGCAACCGTTCCCCCCATCCCTGCCCGCGCGCCCCCGAACGCAGCCCCATCACCACCAGGGCGCAGTGGCGGTTGCGTGCCAGGCCGCCACCAAGGAGCGCGGCAAACCCTTGCACCTCCCCCGCCAGCTCCAGCAACCACATGGCCTGATTGGGGGCCGCGGCCATGGCCTCGAGCCGCCTGCGCTGCCCCGCGATGTCCGAGGGGCGCTCTCCCGCTTCATACAGCATGAAGCGGGTCTCCCTGTCCAGTTGCCCGAAGAAGCTGTCCAGCGCCGCCGCATCCTCCACCCCTGCCATACGAATCATCACGCCGACCTCCCTGCCTGGTGGTTCTGCCGACCACGACCATAAAAAAACGAC